>NZ_JAUBSX010000033.1:71439-75769 GCF_036704885.1 Microcoleus sp. F4-D5
GCAGCCCCCAGCAATCGCGGGGCAATTATTACAAAGACAGAGACAAAGACAGTAGCCCGCAGGAATTCCGGGGCCACCATTTCAGAGACAGAGACAAAGAGAGAGACACTCGCCCTGTTGACAGTGCCTCGAATACAGTCGTGCAACCAGACACAGACACAGACATGATTTACGGCCGCCATGCGGTGCAAGCAGCTTTAGAAACAAACCAAGTGCTCAACCGGATCTGGGTTGTCCCGCACCTGCGCTACGATCCCCGCTTTCACAGCTTGCTAACCGAAGCCAAGGCCAACGGCACCATCATTGACGAAGTTGACGATTTGCGCCTGGACTACATCACGCGCAAAGCAAACCACCAAGGCGTAGCAGCTCAAGTATCAGCTTACGAATACCTGGATTTGAGCGAACTGATCGCGAAGGCTAAGTCTGCTTGCGAAGATCCAGTAATTGTGGTAGCAGAAGGACTCAACGACCCCCATAATCTAGGGGCGATTATTCGCACCGCAGAAGCATTGGGATCTCAGGGTATGGTGATTCCGCAGCGGCGGGCTGTTGGGATTACCTCGGCAGTGAGAAAAGTGGCAGCAGGAGCATTGGAAAGCCTGCCAGTGGCAAGGGTTGTCAATCTTAACCGGGCGCTGGAAGAATTGAAAGAGGCTGGGTTCTGGATTTATGGCACTGCAGCAGGCGTCGGTCAATCGGTAGAGACAGTAAAGTTCTCCGGGCCCACTGTTTTAGTCGTGGGTGGTGAAGCTGACGGTTTGAGCCTTTTGATACAGCGCAGTTGTGACGGATTAGTTTCAATTCCTTTAAGGGGCCATACTCCTAGCCTTAATGTCTCCGTAGCCACGGGGATGGCTCTATACGAAATTTACCGCCAGCGCGGGCCCAAAAAGTTTCACGTACACGGATCGTAAGGGTAATTAGCCCCACCCCCTAAAGCCTGGGGCTTCTTGCCCCCCAAGCTTCCCATCTTCGGTGATTGAAAAAAAGAATGCAACACAGTATAACAAAGTGTGCATAACCAAGGTCTCGGCCTTGCCTGCACCACTCTGAAAAAACCGTAAAATACATTACAAAATCACATGAAAGAACTCTTGATTAGCTTGCTCAACTTCTTCGGATTGGCTTGGTGGGTTGAAGTTAAAACTTCAGCGCCGCGGTGCATTTACTATTTTGGTCCGTTCTTGACTTCTCAAGAGGCCGAAGCTGCAAAAGCAGGATATGTAGAAGACATAGAAAATGAAGGTGCAGAAGGTATTAGTGTTTCGATTCACCGCTGCAAACCTATTAATTTGACGGTGGCAGATGATTTGGGAAAGCTTGGTGAGGGAGGGCTGTTGCCTGTTTTGAGCGGTCATTAGAACCAGAGGGAATTTTTAGTTTGGAGTTTAGAGTTTTGGGTGCTAAATCCAAAACTCTTGACTGTTGGGAATAAATTGCTTCTGAGAAACTAAACTCAACACTCGCAATTGTCAACTGCTTCGGGGAAACATTCAATCCAGCGATCGATGTCTGCGAGTACCCGATCGGGAATTTCCCAAGGGAACAAGTGGGCTGTATTTGGATAGGACTGCCACTGACATTCGTGGAGGTGGCGGGCTGTTTCTAAACTGGATGCCGAGGTGATGTGCCGATCGGCCTCTCCGGCGAGCACCAAGCAGGGACATTGAATGTCGCCGAGGTGCAGTAACCGATCGTATCCGGCCCTGAGAGCGGTATTTAAAGCCTTGGTGGCCGTGTTGGAAGTTTTGAGGTAGGCGGGGGTACCTGCCTGTGCTAAGTAGCGGTAAGGGGTGGCGTTATGCTGCTGTATCAAGTAGCGAAAGAGCGATCGCCTGCCAAAAGTATCGATATTCCACTGCCAACCGGGTATCGCCCAATTGATAATTCCGGCTAAACCGGTGTAAAGGTTATCTTGCCAAGAGATGGGAGGGTGACTTCCTCGCGGTTTGGCTGCGGACGCGAGTAAAATCAAACCGGTGACTCGCTGGGGATATTTCATGGCTAATTCCAGGGCTAAAATCCCTCCCAAAGACCATCCGAGCACCAAACACCGATCGACTCCCAATCTGTCTAACAGTACCTCTAAATCAAGGAGGTGGTCGGTCATTTCAAAGGGAACAGAGGTGCGGCTGTTGCCGTATCCGCGCAAGTCTGGGGCGATCGTCTGGAACCGCTTTGATAAGTGTTCTGTAAAGACGGACATACAATCGCCCGAACCTGGATGGCCGTGCAAGCAGAGAATCGGAAACCCTTTGCCTTTGACAGAAACGCTGAGTTTTGTGTGCGACATTTTCTCATTACTCGATCGAACTAAATAAGATTTAAAATTATTAAAACTCGTCAAAAAATCTCAATCATAATAATTAATAAATTATATTATATTGACAGTATAACTTAACTTAAATTTAATTGTATCTAACCTGCCTCTTTGTTGTCAAGAAATAACGTTTTTGCCTAAAATAAGGTAAATTGGGAAAAAACTCATCGATACCAGAGGAGGGCAATATGGCTAACTACGATATTTTTGACGAAAATTACTATCTCAGCAAATATCCATTTGTGCAAGAAGGTATCGATCGAGGAATTATCAGTTCTGGCAAAGAACACTTTGAAAAGTTTGGTCAAAAACTCGGTTTCACGGAAGTATCGCCATATTACGATGAAAATTACTATCTCGCCAACAATCCCGCAGTCGCGGCCGCTGTCAGTTCAGGAGCTTTTGCCTCAGGCTTAGATCACTTTATTCAGTTTGGCTGGGAACAAGGTCTTGTCAATACATCGCCTGACTACGATGAATCGTTTTATTTAAAGCGATATCCCGTACTTGCTCCCTTTGTGCAAAACCAAACTTTCAAATCTGGTTTTGAACACTTTATCAAATTCGGAGCCCAAGAAGGCCTTTATGCGAGTACCTTTTTTGAACCAGAATATTTACTGAAAAACCCCGAGGTAGCAGCGGCAGTCACAGCAGGAGTTTTCAAAACAGGCGGAGAACATTACCGAAAATTTGGACAATTTGAACCCAATCGCTCTGCAACCTTTGTCGGTACTCAAGGCAGTGACGTTGTGGCTGGATTTGGTGTAGGGAAAGTTGAAATCATCGGCATTCAAGTATCTTTAGATGCAGCAGGGAATTGAGTTTATGAAACAATAACCAACAGCAACCTTCCTATTGACCTAGATACCCTAATTGGCAGTCAAGGCTCTGATACTTTCGTGCTTGGTGTTGGGGAAGTGTCCGATACTATCAATAGTGGTGTTTTCTATCGGGGGCGGTTTGGAATAGGCAACGAGCCGATTATTAAAAATTTTGACCAGCAAACTGATGCGAGCAGGCTGGCAGGAACGCGACGGTTTTATGGGTTCTCGCCCACCACGAATGGCGATTTTCGTATTAATTACGGCTTCGGTCGGGGCACGTCAGGAATCGCTATAATCGAGGGCGGCGCAAATATTCCATTTCTAGAAAATAGGGGGCGGGGTCTTTTGATTTTTAGTAGAGATAGTGTGTTGGATAACTTTTCGGAAGTTGAATATTTACAAAAAAATCCCGATGTTGCTGCGGCTGTGAATGCAGGAAGTTTCTCTTCAGGTCTCGATCATTATACAAAATTCTGACAATTTGAACCGAATCGCTCTGGCACTTTTGTTGGGACTGATGGAAATGATATTGTCACTGGTTTTGGCAGTGGAAAAACGGAAATTACTGGAGTTGATTGAGATAGGAGTTATGCTTTTGGCGGAGAAGGCAATTATTTTAGTAATGGTAGCAATGAATTTGATACCTTAATTGGCAGCCAAGGTGCTGATACTTTTATTTTGGCTGATGATTTTACCTCGCCACCACCGTCTCAGATGTTTCCCGATGCGCAAGAATTATATAGAGGGTCAGGGGAAGCTCGGATTCGCGGATTCAACCCCAGTCAGGGAGATGTACTCAGGTTAGCAGGTCAACTCAGTGACTATCAAATATCTCCGGTAGGTGCAGATTTAGTCATCTCCAAACCAGAAGATACAATTGCAATTATTGAAGGAGGTGCTAACTTAAATCTGCGACAACTGACTTTTCCCCCCGCTAGTATTTATTCTAGTGCGAAGTCTACTTTCTTGCTGGGTTGGTTAATAGACATCTCCCAAAAAGCTTGTCAAGAACAAGCTCTCCTACCTGTGAAGCGAGAATTATGGGAGATGTACAATAGATATAATTCACCTTTATGAGTGACGGAGGTCGGCAAATTAATGTTTATCCCTGTTTTGTCACTCTGGCAGTATTATAATAAGGTAAAAATTCTAGAACCAAGACACAGAGTATGGTACAGCCTCG
>NZ_JAUBSX010000034.1:0-75483 GCF_036704885.1 Microcoleus sp. F4-D5
ACTCACCCTTGTCTCGGGTGATTCACTTTTACCCCCTCAATCCGACTATGTGCCAGTTTGGGGTGCGGAATGTGGGCAACAAGATTAGCAACAACTGCCTTGTACGCTCGATCGATTTGAGCGAGGGACTGTTGATAGTATTGTTCCACTTGTCGGGCAAGATGAGTGTCTTCCCCCAATAACTGCTTGCAGAAACCAGTCACCATTCGACCTGCGATCGCGCCAATAACTGCCCCAATAACAGGAATCGGAATCAAAGCTTGTCCGACAGTAGCCCCAGCAGCAACAATGGCTGAATCAGCACAAGCAAACAAACTTAATTCAACGAATCGATCGGGAGTAATTTCTCCTCGATTCAAACTACCCACTAAACTAGCAATTTCCATGCCCGCACTAACAAAAGCACCAGCTAAAGGTGCAGACATTTGGGCAAAATTGGTTAACCCATAAATAGCCGTTGCCGATATACCACTGAGCGCCGCTCCTTTTGCAGTATCGAGTCCGATTTCTTGCCAATCTTCGAGGGTTAATTCGCCCTTAAAAACGTTTTTACCTTGCTTGAACTTGGCGTAAAGCTTAGTAGCAAATCGAATGCTACCCCCAATAACCGCGCCTTTAACAGCAACCTGACCAAAATCAATCAGAGTAGGTCGAGCGCCGTCGCGTATCCCATCCTTAATTTGTTTGCTTTCTTGCTTTAATTCATGCTCTCTGCGATCGAGAGTCTCGTTAACTTTGCCTATTTGCACATCTTCATAGTTAGACGATCCAGCTCGAACAGTCTCACTGAAAGTACGACCCGACATTTGCTCTATTTCTTGAGCTTTTTCTTGAATTTTTTGGGCAGTGCGGCCGGTGATTCCTTCGACTTGCTCTCCTTTCAAGATTTTATCAATAATTTCATATTGGTTTTTAGGGATATGGTAATATGACCCATCTCTGCCAAAGTTTTCGTATTTCTTCATGTGGTCGAGAACGTGGTCTAAATTATTGCCAACTCCATTCACAAATTTAGACTGTACTTTAATACCATCAATTAAATAATCTTCGGGTGCTGTTCTACCCACTCCCTCAAAAGTAGCGCGAGTTTCAGAGGAATTTAAAAAAGATTTTGCATTGCGAATACCAACTTCCACTTGCTCAGCGATTTCACCGTGTTTTGTGCTTGTGTTTCCCAGAATTTTTTCGGGGCTACCTACAAAATCACGAACTTTATCAATCTCCCCGACCGCTGCAAAAAAAGCTCGGTCTTGTTTACTGAGTTCCGTGGCAAGCTGTTCTGCCTGACGCAGATTTTCCTCTGCTACTATTGCAGCAACTAATTGAGTTGTTAGATGTCTATCTTCTCTTTTTTCCATTTTAAAAAATTGCAGCATTACTCCCTAATTGCTAGAGCCTAATGCTGCACTCAAAATTATAATTACATTTTCAGGTCTACGGTCTTTTTAAGTGACTCGCTCAGCGAATTAATGGAATTGATTAAATTCGCCAGCTTTTTTTTGAGAGAGGGGCTAAAATCCAGGTAATTCAACGGTGCATTGTGCTTAAAGTTTTGCAGTTCACCGTGAATCAAGTTAGCTAGTTTGACAGTTTCCCCCTCCAGAAGATTGACTTCTTTCTTTGTTATGTTGACTTTAGCTGTGTCACCTTCAATTTCAATAGCGCGGTTAGTAGCTTCTCTCCCAATTTTCTCATTCTCGCTACTTGTCCAAAAAGCACTACCAGCCAAAGCTACACCACCAATCCCCCAGCCAATCGGCCCTGCTAGTGCCAGCAGTGCATTTCCAGCCACCATACCGCCACCACCCACAGTAAGAGCGCCACCTCCCAACCAGGCTAAAGCAGCATTAACGGCGGCTGCACCGGAAAGAGAAGCAATCGCAGTACCTGTTGAGGCTGTTCCAAAAGTTGTGGCAATTGCCATTGCTGCTGCTGGCCCAAAACAGGCAACTCCTGCTCCAGCCATGACTCCTGCACCACCTGCTGCTGCGGCTACATTGCTGTTATGAGCCGCATAAATTAGATCCCAATCTTTGCCCGTAATTTCCTTGAGCTGAAACTTCAGTTTTGTAACGACTTTGCTAAACTCTTTTGGCGAGTTGGCCAACGTGTTAATGTAATTTTCGCATAGTTGGATAATCTCAACTCCACGATTAACTCGCGTTTGATAAAGACTTCCAGCGGCATTTTGTAAATATTCACAATCTCTTTGGTACTTTTCTACTGCACGGCGCAGTTTCTCTTGTGCCTCTTTTTTGTATTCGTGGTTAAACATTTACGGGTAAATACCTAATTATGAGGAGTTTGTGTTGATAACTCTGTCCAGCAGAAAACTCTACCGCGCAGCAGTGAGCCTTCCCCGAATTTTCTGTGTAAAATTAATCACGATTGTGCTTTCCCTGATACTAATCTAACTACCCTTAACAAAGAAACTAATAAGCATTAGGAATTGTGTTAGACTTTGATTATAAAAAATCCAGAAACCTATCCCCTGCAATGGCATCCTCTAACGATCGCTTCTCCGAAGCTGCCCGCGACTGGGACTTAGAAACTCTTTACACAGACCTAGCATCCGCCAAGGGAAAGCGACTCACGCCCACAGAGAAACAACATCTACGGGGTCTACTCTGCGGCTACAGTCCCGCCGAAATTGCCGAAAGGCTCAGTAAAAACCCCAAGGGAATTGCCGTAGATTTCTGTAATACTTTATACCAATATGTAAAAAATCTTGTAGGTAAAGCTGATGAAAAGGTAGAAAACTGGAGGAAGATTTGTGAATGGCTGGAGGACGCAGGATATAAAACTCAGCCATCTCCCGAACCTGAATCAGGCGATTGTTTACCAATAAAATTCTTAATAAAAAAAGCAAATGTAGTTGTTGATAAAAATCAAATCCTAGTTGATATCAACCTGCGAATCGTAGCATCCTCACCTTCAGAGATTCCCATTATAGAAAAGTTTGATATCAATGGCAATGGTGAAAACTAACGAAAGTGCGATCGCACTCCTCATAACAAATCACACTTAAATACCTCCTTTATTCTTCAGTCCGCGAAAGCGGACTTTGTTTGACAAGACGCGGTTTCAACCGCCGAGGATCTTTTTAACATAATTTGCGACTTTAGATAGGGGCGAATTCTCCAAGCACGAAGTTATACTCCTAACATCTATTAAAACCGATCGCCCGCCCAACCAAAATGTACGTCCAAACATTGCTAAAACCAGACGGCCGCCGACTCACACTCTACAGCCGCTACCCAATCCCAGAAGGAATCGCGGCCGTAAGTCCCAGCAATGAACCCGTACAGGCCAACCCGCACTTTCGCTGGCATCCTTTGCGGGGGGAATGGGTAGCATACGCCAGCCACCGTCAGGGAAGAACTTTCATGCCGCCGCCGGAATACAACCCGCTGGCTGCTACAATTAATCCCAAATTTCCGACAGAATTGCCGCCGGGAGATTACGACGTAGCAGTTTTTGACAATCGGTTTCCCTCGTTGACTTTGCAGGCAAAAAACGCACCTGCAAGTATTGTCGAAACTTTGCCCGCTAACGGGATTTGCGAAGTCGTTGTTTTCACTCAAGATCCGGATGCTTCCCTCGGTGCTTTGGAGTTAAGTCACTTAGAATTGTTATTAGAAGTATGGGCCGATCGCACTTCAGTTATCGGCAGCAATCCCGAAATTCAATACGTCTTGCCTTTTGAAAATCGCGGCGTCGAAGTAGGAGTAACTTTGCACCATCCCCACGGTCAAATTTATGCTTATCCGTTCGTGCCTCCGGTGCCCGCGCGGATGTTAGAATGTCAATCAGTTTACTACAAAAAAAACAGTAGCGGTTTGCTGGCAGATTTGATTCAAAAAGAGATTGCTGACAAACAGCGAATTATTTATTTAGACGAAGAGGCGATCGCCTTTGTCCCCGCTTGCGCCCGCTACCCTTACGAAGTGTGGATTGCCCCGATCGCCCCCGCTGCTACATTTATCGATCTTACCGAAAAACAGCGCCGATCGCTCGCTAAAGCGTTAAAAACAGTCACCCTCAAATATGACGGTTTGTGGCACCGCCCGTTTCCCTATTTGATGGCTTGGTTTCAAGGCCCGACAGACGGAAAACCGCATCCTGAAGCGCATTTGCACGCCCAATTTTATCCGCCCTATCGATCGAGCGATCGGTTAAAATATCTAGCAGGAACCGAACTAGCTGCCGGAATGTTTGCCAACGACGCTTTACCCGAAGAAAAAGCTAAAGAATTGCAAGCAGTATCTATCGATTTTAGATTTTAGATTTTAGATTTTAGATTTTAGATTTTAGATTTTGTAGATTTTTGATTTAGGAAATGTTAACTAAAATCTGTGATTTTCTTCCTTCTTCCTTCTTCCTTCTTCGTGGGGTGGGCGTCCCGCCCTAAAAATCTAATTTAGATGCAATAAAGCTAATGATAAACTCATTAAACCCTGAAGTTGACAGCAAACTCGAATTCATCCGCAAAGCCTTAACTGAAACAAAAGCGATCGCCCTTCGCTTGCGCGGTACAGACTGGTTTGCCTGGGCCACAGCCGGCGGTTCCCACACAGTATTGCTAACCGCAGAAACCGGAGTTGCAGAAATATTAATTACCGCCGAAAACGCTTGGGTTCTCACCGATGAAATCGAAGCCCAGCGCTTGCAAGATGAAGAATTGCCAGCCAACTTTCAAATGCACATCTATCCTTGGGCAGATGTTTCACAGCGCGAAGCTTTTGTCAAAGAAATTACTGGTGGCGGTAAGGTGATGAGCGATCGGCCAAATTCCCAAGAAACGCCAATAATCGCATCTTTACAATCCCGCAAACAGACAATGATGTCAAGCGAATTAGAGCGGTACCGGCGAGTCGGGCGTTTAGCCAGCGAAGCGATGACAGAGGTACTTTCCGCAGCCAAACCAACATGGACAGAATATCAGCTAGCGGGAGCCGGTGCAGAGGCATTGTGGGCCAGAGGTTTGCATCCAGCCCTGACATTAGTTGCTGGAGAAAGGCGCTTGCCGCTGTACCGCCACGCCACAGCAACCGCCGAACAAATTGGGCGACAAGCAATGTTAGTATTTTGCGCCAGGGGAGGCGGTTTGTATGCGAATTTAACCAGGTTTGTCTGTTTCGATTTCCTGGAACCAAAGGATGATGAATTGCACCAAACAGTCAGAGAAATTGAAGCCGCAGCGCTGAATTCTTGCCAGCCCGGAGTCTCGCTAAATGCGGTTTATGCTACGCTTAAAAAAACTTACGAACAGCACGGATATCCTCAAGCAATTCTGGAACACCATCAAGGCGGAACAACCGGATATTTGGCGCGGGAAATTGTGGCGAATCCGGCTACTTCAGATATTTTAGCAGAAAATATGGCAGTGGCTTGGAATCCGAGTTTGTCGGGAGCAAAAATTGAGGATACATTTGTAATTCACAGCGATGGAAAGTTGGAAAATTTGACATTCGATCGCAATTGGCCGAGTGTAGAAGTAGAGGGAAGATTGCGCCCGATGCCGCTGGAAATATGAAGCGATCGACCATTGTCCATTTAACTTGTCGCTCTATTTTCATCTCAGGTGCGATCGTCGAGCCATCATGACCTGGAAAACGATACTTTCATTTATTGTCAGTGCAACACTCATGACTTTGTTGAGCGGTTGGCTGATGGTCGCAAATCTCCTGCAGGTTCAAGCCGCGATCGACTACAGCGAGGCGGAGCGGAGTTTTGTGCAGATTTGGCTCCAGCTAGCGATCGTGATTGGCTTGCTCTTGCCTGGAGTCGCATTTTTGGTGTGGATACGTCACCCCAAACTGCGGACTGTTTTTGGATTTTATTTGTTAGTTCTGGCCATTCAAATTGTCAGCGAGCAAATTTTCAGTCGCGTTTTTTATTCTAGTATATTAGTCATCATCGGCACCCTTTACACTACATTTCGAGTTTGGCAACTGTGGCAAAGTCAACACTTTTTAAGGATGAGCGATCCAAGCGGTAAGGTTGGCGATCTAGTAGCGCAGGGCTTACTGTGGATACTGCTGTTGTTTTGGTCAGCCAACTTAATCTTTCTTTTAGTAATTGGCTGGTTGAGGATTTTATAACTCCATCTAGCACTAATGCAAAAAATCCAATTCCTCAAAATGTGGGAGCAAGTGAATTAATCCGATACGGTCATCTCCTTTTGTCTGCGAGCAGCTAAGGCTAATTCAAAGCCTGCCTTGAGTTGGTCAGCTACGTCCGGGGCATGGGATGCTTCTCCTCCTTGCCTTGCTTTGAGTTGTAACGGTGCAGTGATCGCAATCCGTTCCTCTTCATAGTCCGTAAGAGCTTGAGCAACAGAAGCAGTATCCTGCAAGTTCAGCCCCTTGAGTTTTTTTGTTAAAGCAACAGCATCCTCAAATGCCATAGTAGTCCCTAATCCTAAGGACGGTCGCATCGGGTGAGCGGCATCCCCTAATAAGGTTATTCTCTCTCTATCCCCCCATTGGGATACCGGTTCCCGATCGAACACGCCAGTTTCCACAATGGTGGTAGGGTCAGTTGCTCGAATCACCCTTTCAACAAAGGGAGTCCATTGGTCAAAAACTTGGAGAACCATAGCTAAAACATCGGTACTCTTCTCTGTAGTCGGATGGAGTGCAGTCCCTGTCCAAGCCAGTACCTCGGGTCCTGCATCCATAATCCAAAAATTTTTCTGGTCTCCGACCACCAGTTGAAAACCAGCCCCTTCTGCAAAGGGTTCAGCGAGGGAGGCTAGGATTTGACGGGGCAAGATTCCTCGCCAAGTCATGGTTCCAGTGTACAGAGGCGCACCATCTCCCACGGTAAGACCGCGAACCGCTGAGTGATACCCATCGGCACCAATTAACAGTCGTGCACCAACATCGGGCTGATTCTCAAAGTGCAAACGCAACGGAGTCTTGGACGGATCGGCGACCTTAGTGAAGTTGACAAACTTATGGTTAAGGTGAACGGATACCGTAGGTGGCAGCGTGTTGTGCAATGAGTTTTGTAGGTTATACCACGCTAGCCAAGTGAAGGGAGTACCCGCCAAGGGCGATTCATCAGAAAACAGAACCTCGCCATTGGGTCTCATCAGCAGTTGTCGCTGTGGGTTGGCAGCTAAGGAACGAACTTGGGTAGCGAGATCCGCATTGATGAGAGCCAATGCCTTATACCCCGCTTCTGCCAACCCTAGGGCAGCGCCGATGGGACGTAAAGCTCTAGCTCGTTCAAACACGCCTACCGAAAAACCTAAATTGGCTAGCCCATGGGCTGCACATAGTGCGCCTGGTCCTGCACCAATAATGGCGATATCGAAAGTTGGGGTTTCACTCATTTTTAAATACGGTTAAAAGTAGCAGCCACGAAAGCGATTGCCTTAAGCACTAGCGAAGCTAATCGCGCTTCGTGTGAGATGATGTAGGTTCTGCTTGATAATAATACACTTGCGCACTAATCAATAAAAGATACCTATTGCAAAAGAAGGCGGGCGCGATCGCAACCTGTAACCAGCTTGCATAGCAACTATAGCTTCAACGATCGCCCGGGGTCAAATTTCTGTAAATAATGTAGTAGGATAGTGTTACCCTAAGTTATGATAATAATCAAAAGAAACTAAAAGTTTTTAGGATTCGCTCGAGTCGATCTAGAAATCGCCACCGTCGGTTCGGATGAAGATTTAATCTGATATCTGGACTGTAATTTATCAACTCAATAAAGTTCAAAAAATTGATGTATCTCAGCTTAAAAAATAGAAAAAAAGTCTCTAATACAAGATGAGTTTCAAAAATGGCTCTACATTTACAAGCCTGCGTAAACCGTTGAATTTGTGCTGATTAAAAATGCTGGCATCATGGCGCACCGGCACTCGAACATAATAAATAAAGCAGGTATTTAAGCTGGATTGATTGTTAAACTCTCAATACAGGCCTTTCGGGATTTTCGGGATTGGGAATTAGACGCTGATTTTTGCAATCTACCAGCAAATCTAAAGTTTCTAACACAGTTTGACCGATTAGCACCATATCGCCTAAAACCATTGCAGGCTCAATTGTCTCGCGCCCTTCTATTTCAATGATAATAGGCCCAGTCAATCCCACTGTTTCTTGTCGGCCATCGGCATATTTTGCTATTTCCTGACTCCGAATTCTTAAACCCAGGTGTTCGCAGACTTCTACAGGAATAGCTGTGCGTACTGCACCGGTATCTATGAGTGCTTCTGCTTCGTACACCCGCAACAGATTTGGATTGAGCAATCCACTCTTGACTAAATCTTCATCAATGGCATTCGTTAGCTTGACTTTGACTCGAACTGCACCGATATTTTTGCTGGATTGAGTTAGATCTCGATCGAGATTTATCATATCGCCTCTCTTTTCGTCTAGAAAGTTTACCTGTGATTCTAGCTTTAATTTATGGTAGTAAGGTGCGGTGTGCATCGCCCTACAAGTAAAGTCTGTGCGTAAGTCTTACAGCGGATCGCAGGTTTATGAAGTGCAGTAGGGACAACAGCTTTCGCCGTGTCCCTACGGGGATCTATCACTCTTGTGGGGCGGGCAGGATGCCCGCCCTAAACATACAAGTTAAATGCACAACAGCTTACTCATCTTCAGCATAGATAAATCGATACAATTCACTGGGATCGGGCTCGGGGCTTTTCTCTGCAAAATCTACCGCATCATCAATTACTGCTTGAATCTTATTTTCGATCTCTTTTAATTCTTCAGCACTTGCCAAAGTTCGATCGATCAAATCAGCAGCCAACTTCTTAATCGGATCGCGGGGGAACCAATATTCCTTCTCTTCCTTAGAACGCAACTCGTCGGGATCTGCCAAAGAATGCCCGCGAAAGCGATAAGTCAAAGCCTCGATCAAAGTCGGCCCTTCGCCGGCGCGCGCCCGCGCTATAGCTTCCTTCGCCACTTCCCGCACGGCCAAAACATCCATCCCGTCAACCTCGACGCCAGCCATGCCAAAAGCATGAGCTTTCTTGTAAATCATGGGGTCAGAAGTAGCTCGCTCGTGGGCCATCCCGATCGCCCATTTGTTGTTTTCCACAACATAAATAATCGGCAACTTCCACAAAGCCGCCATATTCAAACACTCAAAAAACTGCCCGTTATTTGCAGCACCGTCGCCAAAAAAACAAGCAGTCACGCCATCGGAACTCTCATCCCCCAAAGCTTCGCGCCGGTACTTCGATTGAAAAGCCGCCCCCGTAGCTACAGGAATCCCCTCAGCCACAAAAGCATAACCTCCCAACAGTCGGTGTTCGGCCGAAAACATGTGCATCGAACCGCCGCGGCCCTTCGAGCAACCAGTTTCCTTCCCGAACAACTCCGCCATTACTTCTCGCGCCGGCACGCCCGCGCTCAAAGCGTGAACGTGATCGCGGTAGGTGCTGCTGACGTAATCGGTGTCATCCCGGCGCATCGATCGAATCACGCCAGTAGAGACAGCTTCCTGACCGTTGTACAAGTGGACAAAACCAAACATTTTGCCCCGGTAGTACATCTCAGCACACTTGTCTTCAAAGTAGCGCCCCAAGACCATATCCTCGTAGAGCATCAAGCCCTCATCCCGAGAAAGGTTGACGCTTTGCGCGTCAAAAACTGGTAAAGTCCGTTCCTGAACCATAAATAATTAATACCCGACGATCGGCTTCCTAGACATCTAAATTTAAACCGAGATGGGACACAACCGCAGCAGAAAACGATCGCACCTTTTCTGTGCAGCAGTTCACCAATTGTTAAAATGAGTAGGGCAGGCAGGGCGGATTGGCCCGAGTCGGAGAACCAACTCCCATCGAAACCCGATGCCAACGAATGATATAATTCCATTACTCTCAAACCCGAAAATGTTCAAGAGTCAAACAACTCATTGAGCTCAGGGGCAGTGGGGCCGTGCATTTTCCTCACTGTAAAACGCTGTAGACGGAAAAAAATCAGAGGATCTCTACGGCAAGTCCAACATACCGTGAATGGGGCGGTTGGAAGCCAACACCAGAATTTTTGATTTGGTTTGCGGGAGTATGTCACTTAAGATAGGCTAATTCAGTTGCTAGCGCTTTGGGGAAGTGGACAGTGTTAATTCCACTAGATTACTACCGGATTTTGGGTCTACCGATTCAAGCTACTGCCGAACAGTTGCAGCAGGCTCACCGCGATCGAACTTTACAGCTTCCGCGCAGGGAGTATTCCGAAGTGGCGATCGTCGCCCGCAAACAACTGCTCGATGAAGCCTGCGCCGTTCTGTCAGACTCAGAGGGGCGCAAAGCTTACGATGCCAGTTTTTTAGCCAAAACTTACGATCGAGAATCGGAAGCCGCACTCGAAGCCAAGCACCAGAGGTCGAAAACCTCAGCAGGCACGGCCACCTTCCTGCAAGACGCAGGAGAAACCGCTGGGCCAGAGTCCAAAACTTTAGAGGCTGCTCCCGATCCCCACACTCCAAGTATTGAAATCGATGACAACCAATTCGTAGGAGCCCTGCTCGTACTGCAAGAACTGGGGGAATACGAACTCGTACAGAAGCTGGGTCGCCCGTATCTTAACAATGGCAGCATCGCGATCGCCGAAGGTCGTTTCGGCGACCCTCAGCTCGTGCGGCCAGATATAGTTTTAACCGTCAGCCTTGCCTGTCTAGAACTCGGTCGCGAACAATGGCAGCAAGGTCAGTACGAAAATGCCGCAAGATCATTAGAAGCAGGCCAAGAATTGCTGCTGCGCGAAAGCCTATTTCCAAGCGTGAGGGGTGAAATGCAAGCCGACATATACAAACTCCGTCCGTACAACATTTTAGAGCTACTATCCCTACCCGAAGAAAAAGTCGCCGAGCGTCGCCGGGGACTGCAAATCCTGCGAGAAATGCTCCAAGAACGGGGCGGCATCGACGGATCGGGAGACGATCGATCGGGTTTAGGAATAGAAGACTTCCTCCGCTTCGTCCAGCAAATGCGCAGACACCTAACCAGCAGCGAGCAGCAGACCTTATTTGAAGCTGAAGCTGGCCGCCCCTCCGCAGTCGCCACTTACCTCTCGGTATACACCCTGTTAGCCCAAGGATTTGCCGCCAGACAGCCATCGATGATCCGCCGCGCCAAGCTGATGCTGATGCAGCTCGGCCGCCGCCAAGACGTTCACCTGGAAAAAGCCGTGTGCTCGTTGCTGCTTGGCCAGACAGAAGAAGCCAGCAGAGCCCTCGAACTGAGTTCGGAAAAAGAACCCCTCGCGTTCATCCGCGAACATTCCCAAGATTCTCCCGATTTGTTGCCCGGACTTTGCTTGTACGCCGAACACTGGCTGCAAGAGGAAGTGTTTCCCCATTTCCGCGACTTGGCCAACGAGTCAGTCTCCTTGAAAGATTACTTTGCCGACCCGAAAGTACAAGCTTACCTGGAAGCTTTGCCGCTTGACACAGAAACCGCCAACGAATGGGTCGTCGTGCAGCCCCGCTCGGGCAAGCCCCAGGGGCGACTGCAACCCCTCGGCGCTCGCCCGCCCGCACCCCCACAGCCACCCACAGCCAAGCAGGGAGCCAGTACCGTCACCTTGACCCCCGTACCCGTCGACACGTCCACCGCCGCCTCCAGCCCGAAATCTCAGGTTGCGGCGACCGCGCCGAACCCTGCTGCCGCCGTCTCTCTCCCAACAGCTACGGCGGGAGGGCCCTCAGACTCCACCTCCAAACGCAGACGCCAACATTCAGGGCGCAGCGGAGCAACGGGCAAGGCGCTAACAGGGGATTTGGTCGATCGGGCGCGCACCAAGGCAACAGAAATTACCGCCCAAGTCAAGTCCATGCCTCCAAATAGGCTGGCTTTGTTTCTAGTCGCAGGTGTCCTCAGCCTGTTACTCCTGTGGTTAATACTCAGTCTGTTGGCGAGCGCCCTGCAAGCCCTCTCGGGCCCATCCCTCCAAGGAGATCAAGCCCTCGTCGGCCTGGAAGCACCGCCCGTAGAAATCCCCGCTGTTTCCGCGATCCCAGACCAGACCGCCGCGGCCCCGGTGTCGGGAGAAATGACTGAGACAGCAGCAAGAGACATTGTTCAAAGCTGGCTGTCGGCGAAAGCAGCAGCTTTGGGTCCCAACCACGCTGTCGAAGAATTAAAGCAAGTTCTGACAGAACCGGCTTTGTCTCGCTGGCAATTGATGGCAGAAGCTCAACAGCGAAACAACGCGCACCAGCGTTACGGACACAAGCTGCAAGTTAATGGAGTCAAGACGAATCCGACTAATCCCGATCGCGCTGAAGTAGAAGCCCAAGTCGCGGAAAAAGCCGAAGTGTTCGATGCCGATCGGCTAGTTTCTTCCCGCAACGAAAACCTGCGCGTGCGCTACGAATTGATCCGCCAAGATGGACAGTGGCGGATTATGGATTGGCAAGTGCTTAAATAAGAAATTGGTAATTGGTAATTGGTAATTGGTAATTTCTGCTTGCTAGTTGCTAATTACCAATTTCTGATTGTTAGTTAAAATTTTAATCCCAAAAGCGGGAGTTGTGAATTGCAGATTATTGTTGAAGGCTGGCGTTTTATTTATCATTCCTACTGCGTAGCCAATCAATTTCAACTACTGGAAATGCTCGCTCGCCCGCGAGAACAAATTGAGCTTTTCCACCGCGATATGCCCTACATAGACGCAGCTTGGGAGACGAAAATTAGTTTGTTCGATCGCCAAAATGAAACTTTACTCCGCAGCATTAAAGGCCCTGCGGTAAATCAGTCAGCCGATGTTACCCTGCGAATGTACTGCCCTTGGGACTTCTCGGCCTCCAGCAGCGCTCAAACTTGGGTATTTGCAGCCACAGAATGGGGGATTATTACCAGTTCAGTATTACAGGCGATGGGTGTTAAGTCGATCGCCCAAACCCCCGTTAACTCAGACACGAAAATTATTACACCTTCAGCCTGGTCAAAAGCCGGTTTAATTCGCAGCGGTGTTGAGGCAGATCGCATTGCCGTCGTACCTTTGGGAGTCGATCCTGAGATTTATTATCCTCTCTCGGGCGATCGGCGTCAATCGCTGCGCCAAAGCTTGGGCTGGTCAAACTATTTTATATTTTTAAACATCGGAGGACAAACGGATCGCAAAGGCATTCGCCCTTTATTAAAAGCCTTCGCTGCCGTAGTTGACAAATATCCTCATGCCCGATTAGTTTTAAAAGGTTCAGAACTGCTTTATCCGTCGAGAGACGAGATTGCAGAAGCCTGCCGAGTTGTGCTCGACGATGCGGAAAGAGCGAGAGTTTTAGCGAGATTAATTTATACTGGTAGCCAGCTATCTTTTGCTCAAATAGCTGAGTTTTACCAAGCAGCAGATGCTTATGTTTCTCCGTATTTAGCAGAAGGTTTTAATCTGCCGGTGTTGGAAGCAGCAGCTTGCGGTTTGCCTGTTATTTGCACGGAGGGCGGCCCGACTGATGATTTTACGCGATCGGACTTTGCACAGCGGATCGAAAGTAAATTTACGGCTGTGGCGATCGACGGAGAAACGTTATTTATCTTAGCTCCTGAGTGGGAACATTTGAGTTATTTGATGCAGGGGGCGATCGAACAGGCTGGATGGGCTGCGAAAGCTAGAGTTGCGGGCCCGGGTTTTGTAGCTGAAAATTTTACTTGGAGACACGCAGTCGATCGATTGCTTGAGGTTATGGTGGGAGATCGAAATAGCGAGAGGATGGACAAATCTATTTTTGAGCCAATAATTTTGTAGTTGGCGCGTTTCAATCCCTACCTAGGCATTTAGCAGTTGTCCGGATCTCCTTGACTCAAGTTTTAAATGAATTTTTAAATCGTTTTAATTGCTGATACAATAAGTTTGGGTTAGCGAGATCGGACACATTTACTCTCACAAATTTATAGAAATACAGACCTATCAAAGGATATCAGAGTGTTCTTATCCCAAGGGTATTGTCTTATATAGCAATACTCGCATCATTATGTAAATTTGTGACTCTTTAGCAAGCGGGTTCGGGGAGGCTTGGGGTGGGATAAAAAATTTACGAATCCTGGAAGTATTGCCATAAAGGCGTTTTCAACGCAGATTTAATATCATTTAAAAATGAAAGTCCTTACTGCAAAAAACAGCAAGGACTTCAATCATTCATTCCTGAGTTTTAAGAACTAAAGTCCTTACTACAAACCTTAAATACTTGCCATCACTTCGCCAGCGGCGGCCAAAGTTCGATCGACATCTTCCTCAGTATGAGCCAAAGAAGTAAATCCCGCCTCAAACTGCGAAGGAGCCAGATAAATACCGTGCTCCAACATTCCCCGGTGAAAGCGGCTGAACTTCGTCAAATCCGACTTCTTCGCATCCTCGTAATTGTGAACCGGACCCGCCGTAAAAAACAAGCCAAACATCCCGCTAATTTGCCCGCCACAAGCTGCGTGTCCGGTTTCCTTAGCAATTTTTAGCAATCCGTCAGACAGTTTTTTGGTAATCTTATCCAACTGTTCGTAAGTGCCGGGTTTTTGCAGCAATTCCAAAGTCTTAATCCCAGCAGTCATAGCCAAAGGATTTCCCGAAAGCGTACCCGCTTGATACATCGGGCCTGCAGGAGCCACCATCCCCATAATATCCCGCCTTCCCCCGTAAGCTCCCACCGGCAAACCGCCACCGATAACTTTACCTAAAGTAGTCAAATCCGGGGTAACGCCGAATCTTTCCTGAGCTCCGCCGTAGGCGATGCGGAAACCGGTCATTACTTCATCAAAAACTAACAAAGCACCGTTATCTTTAGTAATTTCCCGTAAACCTTCGAGAAAACCAGCATCCGGGGTAATAAAACCGGCATTCCCCACCACTGGTTCGAGAATTACGCCTGCTATCTCGCCCGGATTTTCGGCAAATAAAGCTTTGACTGCTTCTAAGTCATTGTAGGGAGCGTTGAGGGTGTTGGCGGTAACTGATTTCGGCACGCCCGGGGAGTCGGGAAGACCCAGAGTTGCCACGCCGGAACCGGCTTTTACCAAGAACATATCGGCGTGCCCGTGATAGCAGCCTTCAAATTTAATCACTTTATCGCGTCCGGTGAAGGCTCGCATCAGCCGCAAAACGGCCATACAGGCTTCGGTACCGGAATTGACGAATCGCACCATTTCAATGCTGGGAACCGCATCGATGACCATTTCGGCGAGCACGTTTTCCAACACCGATGGCGCGCCGAAACTCGTACCTTTTTCTAAAGATTCGTGAAGGGCTTTGATGACTTCCGGGTGGGCGTGGCCGCAAATGGCCGGGCCCCAAGTGCCTACATAGTCAATGTATTGGTTTTCGTCAACGTCCCAAATGTAGGCTCCTTTTACCCTGTCAAAGACGATGGGCTGTCCGCCTACGGATTTGAAGGCGCGGACGGGGGAACTGACGCCACCTGGCATCAACTTCTGGGCAGCGGCGAAAATTTCTTCTGATTTGGTGGTTTTCAAGGTTGTGGAAACCAATGTTTTCTCCTTAGTGAACGTCTGTTGTGGGTAGAATAATTTTATAGCCAGTTCAGCATAAAGGTTAGGTCTATTTAAGGAAACTATGTTATTGACGTACTCCCCCGTTTAAAAGACGGGGGATTCTCAAAGGATGTTACAAGGCGGGCCTCAGAGGGCGCGTTTCCACCCTTCTTCTTGTCTCTTCGATTCTTAACTAGACTGTTACCAGTCCCCCTCAGACCATCTCCACAGACATTTTCTTTATTGTCCAGGAAGCGTCCCTCCCCAGACAATCCGCGATTACCCATCGCTCGAGCTGCTGCTACATCTCTATGAGTGGTGTATCCACACTCATAGAAATGATGAACTCGTTCTTTCAGTTATTTTTTGTCGGTGTAGGTGTCACACTCCGGGCATACTTCCGAAGTGTAATCTTTATTGACTTTATCAAAGTACACACCGCGTTTCCAACACACCCATTAGACCTCTTCAAGCACTCTCAAAATCTTTATAATATTAATTTCTGACTGCGTTCCCCTCAAATGCCAGGGAGCGAGAAACCAACGATTACATAAGGCTTTGACAGTGTTGCAATCAAAATATAACAGATTTTTGAAGTAAAATCATCTCATATTTATTAACATTTTTAGGTTATTTAACTACTCAAAACGATGCTTCATGTCCGACACATTATTAATTTATATGTTGCCAAAATCACGGTTTCATAACTTCAAACAATTAACCGACATAGAGCTTATTCCAGGTTGATAAAGTAGAATACCAGCAGCTTGTGAACCAGTTTTTGAATTGCTTAGTATTGACCAAATAAGCAGGTAGGTACAAAAAAAACTATCTAAAAATATGTAAACATGAATATGTAAGCTGTTGTGCCTTTAAATAGGGTATAATCAAAAATGAGTTTAGTCAATCTCTACAAAAATGCCAGCTAAAAACCATCTCGATCCCCAACAAATAGATCAACTACAAAAAGCCTTAAGAGAGGAAAAAAAGGCAAATATTAGAGAAAGAATTCTAATTTTATTATTGCTCAATGACGGCAAGACTCAATCTAAAATTGCTGATTTTTTGGGTTGTTCAGTAAACAAAGTATCTAAAAGAGTGTATGAAGGGAGACCCCAACAATCTAGAAAGTCTAATAGATGAAAGGATTAAGGGCAATCACAAAAAAGCCACAGACAAATATCTTGAAATATTATTAAAAACTATAGAGAAAGACCCTCAAAAATTAGGATATGAATTTGGACGATGGGTAGTGCCCTGAAGGAAAGGATCGGAGTAAGCTATGATTAGAGAAGTGTTTGCCATAGCGTGATATGACATTAGAAATTCATTGTTGCCCTAATTGTGGTTCAAAAGAAGTTAGTAGGAACGGTAAAACTCGACATCACAAACAAAACTATAAATGCCGAGAATGTGGTCGTCAATTTGTTTTGAATCCGGCATGGAAGTCTATTACAAAAGAACAAAAGGAATTAATGTCACGGATGTTACTTGAACGTATTTCTCAGGCGGGAATAGCTCGGGTACTGCAAGTGTCAGAAGATACAGTGCAGCGATATGTTAATAGTCAAGCTACTGCTGTTAAGAAGCAAGTGGAGGTGACTGCCAAACAAAAAAATCCCTTGAGTGTTCAGATGGATGAGTTATGGTCATTCGTTGATAATAAAGGGAATCAGCAGTGGGTCTGGCTGGCATTGGATGCCCAGACTAGAGAAATTGTTGGTGTACATATTGGAGATCGTAGTGCAGTATCGGCTCAAGCTTTATGGAATTCAATGCCACCAGTGTACCGTCAATGTGCAGTAATTTATACCGACCATTGGAGTGCTTATGATTCTGTATTACCCAGCAAACGTCATCGCGCCGTGTGGATAAAGATAGTGGTTGTACCAGCTATATCGAGCGCTTCAACTGTACTATTCGACAACGAGTATCAAGGGTTGGTAAGAAAGAGCTTAGCCTTTTCTAAAAAATTAGAAAATCATCTTGCTGCAATTTGGCGCTTTGTACATCATTACAATGCTAATTTACAACTCTAAACGTCTACTTTTCTTTGAATTAAGTTTTATTCTTTCGATCCTTTCCTTCAGGGCACTACCGGACGATGGACAGCGCAGAGATTAGCAACATACTTAGAGGAATCCACAAGAATAAAATTAAGTGGAGGACAAGTTAGGAGGATATTAAACAAAAAAAAGTATGTTTACATCTGGGCTAAATATAGCCTAGAGTCGAAGAGAAATCCCGAAAAAATAACAGCGTTTAAAATAAAGATAGCAGAGTATTTAAAAATAGAAAAAGAATCGCCAGAACGATTGCAGGTATGGTTTTGGGACGAGAGTGGATTTAGTTTAAGAGTCACCAGAAGAAAGAACTGGTGTAAAAAAGGCAGCCGAAAAAAGGTTAGAGAATACAGAAGAAAAGGCAGAGTTAATGTAATGGTAAGAGTGAGAGATTCCGATAAAAAAAGGTGAGTAGAGTTCCTGAAAAAGGCAATTCATCTAATTTTCATCGAGTGTTAAAACTCTTTTATGAAGAGCTAATTAATGAATGGTATCAGCAGGAGAGCGAGCCTCAGAATTTGCGAAAAAAGGAGCCCAAATAGTGATGATACTTGATAATGCTAGTTTTCACAAGAAAGAAGAGTACCTGAAAATAATTGAAACAGAAATGCCTAACCTTCATTTAGAATTCCTCCCCGAATACAGCCCCGACTATAACTTAATTGAATTAGTATGGCATTCGGCAAAAGAATATATTGCCAATCGACTTTTTACATCTATTGAAGAACTAGAGTATTTATTGCACCGCCTCTTAAATGAAGGACAATTAATAATTAAATGGGGTCGCAAAATCAAAAATAAGGGTAATGCTTGTATCACAGTTTAAATGTGCAACAGCTTATAACTGATAATAAGACGGCATCAGATGAAATTATCAAGGCTGAAGAATCAGATGAAATTATCAAGGCTGAAGACGCACATAACCAGGGAATTTTGTCGAGCAGAGAAGAACGGATTTATCACTGGCATGATTTGCGCTTTCACAGC
This sequence comes from Microcoleus sp. F4-D5, assembly GCF_036704885.1. Classification (NCBI taxonomy): domain Bacteria; kingdom Bacillati; phylum Cyanobacteriota; class Cyanophyceae; order Oscillatoriales; family Microcoleaceae; genus Microcoleus; species Microcoleus sp. F4-D5. The sequence continues at coordinate 18,502 of NZ_JAUBSX010000034.1, forward strand.
CAAGAACAAGTAAAAATAGCCGAAGCGCTCGATCCCACAAACACCCTATTCTTCCCCAACTCCAAAGCCCGCCTCACCACACCCTCCGGGCGACAAAACCAAGAACCAGATTTCCTCATATTCCACCAAGGCAAATGGGGTATTCTGGAAATATCGCATCCCGACACAGAAAAAGATGAAAGGCGCGATCGCCTGTTTGCATCTCACGGTATCAGCATCATCCACTATTGCGACGCTAACAGATGCACAGAAGAACCCGATCGCATTGTCCGAGAATTTTTAGACATATTGAGTCAGGGATAGGGCGAGTGGTTTTTTCCTAAGGGCGATCGCATAGGGCCCAGAAACCGGGTTTTTTACGAAAATACTTCGTTGTATCCCGCAGATTCGGTAAAAAACCCGGTTTCTTTGCTTGGAGTGCCTAAGTCCATAAGGGCGATCGGACTCCGTAATCAAGTAGATTTTGCCTTGACAAATTACTTGATTTGTGATATGCACGAGTTGTGGAAATTTTTAAGGGCGATCGGGATCTACTTCTGCAAAACGGGCGATCGCGATCGGTCCTAACTCATTCCCCAGCAGCCTCAGCCGATGCAGCGAATCTCTCCGCTACAGCTTTGCCAATTAGCGCCACCTGACTCAGAGGCAAGAACCTAATTTTATTGACAATATCTTGAATATCTAACGGATCTGACACTGGCTTCTCATCCAAAAATCTCAGAAGTTCTTCCATCGAATAACCAGCTCTGGCAGCGAGCTTAGCCAAGTTTTCAGTATCAGCCACCGTATCGCCCCTTTCCCAAAGCTGAACAACGGTAGCGGAAACGCCCAAAAGCTTACCAAACGCTCGCTGAATCATTGTTTCGCCAGAAGTTTTGATGATTTCGCTAAGTTTTTGCCTATTTTGGATGTTCACGACTCGAAGGTTACTCAACCGTATCTACCTGTCTACTTACGAAGTGATACATCAACTATATTTCCCAGACGACTCAGCCGCCGCCGCGAGTCTATCCATCACGGCTCTACCAACCACGGCTAACTCACTAATTGGTATACATTGAATTTTTTTCAGCAGATCGTTAGTATCTATCGGTTCACGCATGGGTTTGCCTTCCAGATGAGCGAGTAGCTCTTCAAGTGTAAACCCGGCCCTCACAGCAATCTGAGCCAAATTTTCTGTATCTGGGATGCTCTGACCTTTTTCCCACAACTCAACCGCAGTCGCAGAGACGCCCAGAAGCTTGCCGAATGCCCGCTGACTCATCGAACCGCGAGCTAGTTTGACAATTTCGATCAATTTTTTCTTAGCTTCTGCGTTCACGGTATCAGCCACCAGATAACCACAATTCCCAGTTTACAGAACATCAACCATACTTTCCAGAAGCTACAGCAGCAGCAGCCAGTCGCTCCATACCAGCTCGAACAATCACTGCTAAGTCACTCAGTGGCATACATTGAATTTTCTTAAGCAGCTCGTTGGTATCCAGAGGTTCCTGCACCGGCTTGCCTTCGAGGTGAGCCATGAGCTCTTCCATCGTAAAGCCTGCTCTTGTCGCAATCTGAGTCAAATTTTTCGTATCTGGAATTACCTGCCCCTTTTCCCAATACAAGACAGAAGCAGCAGAAACTCCCAACAGCTTGCCAAAAGCAGTCAGACTCATCGAGCCCCGCGCTAATTTAACAACCTCACTCAGTTTTTTCTTAGCTTCTGCGTCCACGGTATCAGCCACGAGATAACCACAATTCCTAGTTTACTTGTGTACCAACAAATTTACCTGTCTTGCTTGACAGGAGAAGATTTAACAAATATTCTTTTAATTAGATTGAAATTTTTAATTTTACTGAAAACGGATTTAGGAGAAATAGCAATGACCAAGAGACGCAATCTAAAAACTCACAAGCCCAGTCACACACGCCAAAGCCTTACAGCCTCCGGTTGGCTAAAACCCCAGTGCTGGCAAATCTCCAAAATGGAAGCAGCCGAAGCCCTGAGAATGCCCGTCAACCGCATAGTCAAAGTCTACCCCAAACAACATCAAGTAATAGTCGTTTACCTGAACAAAAAAGGACAAAAATGCAGTTCTTTTTTCAGCTACAGACTATTTGCCAGATGGGAACAAGAGGCGATCGCAGCAATTGCCAGTTGTCGAAACCAGCAAATCCTAGCACCTCTAGAAGTCATTGTACAATACGACCTCGAACATTTCAAATATCCAGTGGCGACCGCCGATGCAATTTGGGAAGCCCTACTCAACCATATCTCCCGCGTAACAAGGGAACTGAGGCTGAGCAAACAATGCGCCTAGTCCCCCATCACTCCATCAATTAGTAGAAGCAGCCAACTCAGCCAAACGTTCCTGCTGATCCTGAGAAATGCAAGTCTGAATAATCCCCTCAATATCCCCTTCCAAAACAGTATTGAGCGAGAAATTTTCCCCCAAACGGTGGTCGGTAGCCCGATTGTCCTTATAGTTGTAAGTGCGAATCTTCTCCGATCGCGAACCAGTACCAACCTGAGCCAAACGCCGCGACTTCACCTCATCCTGCTGCTCCCGCAACTTCATCTCGTAGAGCTTAGCCCGCAAAATCTGCATCGCCCGCTCCTTATTCTGCAACTGACTCCGCTCCTCCGTACAGAAAATCCGAATTCCCGTCGGCTTGTGAAACAAATCCGCAGCAGTTTCCACCTTGTTCACGTTTTGACCGCCAGCGCCGCCCGATCGAGCCGTGCTCATCTCAATATCCTTCGGATCGATGTGAATCTCCACATCATCCACCTCCGGCATCACAGCCACCGTCGCCGTCGAAGTATGCACCCGGCCGCCAGCCTCAGTCACAGGCACCCGCTGCACCCGGTGTACTCCAGCCTCAAACTTCAGCTTGCTGTAAACGCTGTCGCCTGTAATTTCCAGAATCACCTCTTTAAACCCGCCCATTTCCGCCAGCGACTCGCTCACCAACTTCACCTGCCAGCCTTGAGTTTGAGCGTAACGGGTATACAGCCGCAGCAAATCTCCAGCCCAAATACTAGCCTCATCTCCGCCAGTACCCGCCCGAATTTCCAGCATAATATTCTTGTCATCGTTCGGGTCGCGGGGGAGCAGCAAAACCTTCAAACGACTTTCCAAATTCTCCAGCTTCGACTCAAGTTCCTGAACTTCCAGCGCAGCCATTTCTTGCATATCTCGATCGCCTGCTGCCTCTTTCAGAACTTGTTTAGCGCCTACTAAATCGTCCTGAGCGGTTTTCCACAGAGCAAAAGTATCGACCACTTCCTCCAAGGACGATCGAGCTTTAGCTACCCGTTGAAACTCTTGATTGTCCCTAGCCACATCCGGGTCAGCCATGCGGCGAGTCAACTCATTAAAAGTTTGCTCTACCGACTTCAATTTATCCAGCAAATAAGATTCAGCCATTGTCAGTTGTCCTTTTTCAATCGATTTTAGATTTGAAGAACAGTTGGGATAGAATCTCGATCGAACTCTACGCGATCGAACTCAACTGTCAGCCGTAGCAAGTCTTCAATCTCAACTCTCCAATCCGAGGGCGGATCGATTTTAGATTTTAGATTTTAGATTTTAGATTTTAGAACTCAAGAGCAGTTAGGAGCGAATCTCGATCGAACTCTACTGCCAGCCGCAGCAAGTCTTCAATCTAAAATCTAAAATCCGAGGGCGGTAAGTTGTCAGTAGAAGAACTAATCTCAACAAACTGCGGACAAATGACAATCCGGCTACTTTTTCTTTTTGCCTTTACCAGCAGCCTTAGAAGCATCTGCTTTCGGCTCTTCCATTTTCAGCGGTCCAGAGGAAGCATCTGCCTTCGGCATTTCTAGCTCGGTCATGCCGTATTTCCGCATAAAGCGTTCCACACGACCTTCAGTATCAATAATCTTCTGAGTGCCAGTATAAAAAGGATGATTTCCTGACCAGACATCAACTTGAAGCTTTGGTCTAGTCGAACCAACAGTCATTACCAGTTCTCCGTTGCAATAAACCTGAGATTCCGGATACCACTCAGGGTGAATGCCAGCTTTCGCCATTGTTTTTTACTCTCTAATTTTTGACTTTACAACCATTTTAGCTGCCGCGTGACTTGTACACCAACAACAGCAGGAATTTTGCCTTATATCTGTTGGAACCAGGAATCAGGAATCGGAAATAAACTTCAAAAAAGCCAGATCAAAACTGGAGATGTAATTTTTGCTTTTCCTTCTTCCTTCTTCCTTCTTCCCTTGATTAGCGCTTCGAGTATTGAGGAGCTTTGCGAGCTTTCCGCAAACCGTACTTTTTCCGTTCTTTTGCCCGCGGGTCGCGAGTCAAATAGCCTTCAATTTTGAGGGGTTTGCGGTTGTCCGGGTCTAATTGGCACAGCGCTCTAGCGACACCCAAGCGAATCGAGTCAGCTTGGCCTGTCAAGCCACCGCCTTCGACTTTTACCAAAATGTCGTACTCATTTTCCAGACCCAAAGTTTCCAGAGGGGCCTTAGCTAGAGCCAAATAAGTAGGGTTAAATTGCAGGTACAAATCCCCATCTTTACCATTGACAGTCAGTATGCCTGTGCCGGGAACCAAGCGCACCCGCGCTACGGAACACTTGCGGCGGCCGGTACCCCAGTACACAGCGCGACCGGATGTATCTGTTGCTTGCATTACTCATTTCCTCCGGGAATCGTGTGAACAATTAATTCTTCTGGTTTTTGAGCTTGGTGCGGGTGGTTGGGACCAGCGTACACCTTCAGCTTAGTAAACAGTTGTCTGCCCAGAGAAGTGTGAGGCAGCATTCCTCGTATAGCTTCTTCGACAATTCTTTCGGGCAAACGTGCTTGCAATTTGGCAAAAGTTTCTGTTTTCATGCCGCCCGGTCTTCCAGAATGGCGGCGGTAGATTTTCTGGGTGCGTTTTTTGCCAGTAACAGCGATTTTGTCAGCATTGATGACTATTACGAAGTCGCCGGTATCCATAGAAGGAGTGTAAGTCGGTTTGTGTTTCCCCCGGAGGTACATGGCAACTTCTGTTGCCAGACGGCCCAGCCGCTGGTCGGCGGCATCGACCACGTACCACTTGTGCTCTAGGGAGTCTTGAGTAGGGACGTAAGTTTTGTTCATTGTTTGTTGTTTGTTGTCTGTTGTTTGTTGTCTGTTGTCAGTTGTCAGTTTTTAATTGTTAGTTGTCCTTAGTTTTTTATTAGTAGTTACCTAATGACTAATGACTCATGACTCATGACTAATTTTGGCTGAGTGTCGTACCAGATATCTGGGGGAAATGGAAATTCTGAATAGCCAACCCGCAGCAGGCACAAACCTTGAGCGGGAGCGGCATATTTTACCATTTCTCGGCGTTCGTTGACCCAGATATCTGTGAAATTGTCGATCGGCCTTTCCCCGCTACCCACCTGCACCAGCAACCCCACCAGCAGCCGCATCATCCCGTACAGAAACCCGCTCGCCTGAACCTCAATATAGATAAGAGGCCCAGAACGCTGACACTCTGCAGCTTGCACGTCCACCCAGGAATGGGGGCGGGCAGACCCCGCGCGGTGGAAAGCAGCCAGGTGATGCCGCCCGATGAGCGGTGTCAAAGCTGTCTGAATCAAAGATTCATCCACAGGGGGCCGGTAGCAGTGCCAAGCAAAAGGACGCACAAACAAATTAGGGGTCGGGTCTGTATAAAGGGTGTAGCGATAGCGCCGCCAACTGGCTGAGAACCGAGCGTGCCAGGTAGGTTCCACCTTTGCCGAAGCTCGAATTAAAATATCTTTTGCCAGTCGAGAGTTGAGAACGCTTGCCCAGCGGTGAGCCGGAATTGGGCCGCGGGCATCAAAATGGGCTACTTGAGCAGCGGCGTGAACTCCCGCATCGGTTCTCCCAGCAGCGTGCAGCGTTACCGGGCGTTCCAGAACAGTCGATATTGCTGTTTCAATTTCTTCTTGTACTGTACGCTGGTTCGGCTGTCGCTGCCAACCGTGAAAGTTAGTGCCGAGGTATTGGATCACCAGAGCAACGCGCTGTATCGATTGGGGATTTTCGATTGGGGATTTTGGATTGTCAGTCATAAATCACAAATCTCCAACCCAAAATTGAATTAAACCAGTTCAACGATCGCCATTTCGGAATTGTCTCCTTGACGGGGGACAGTTCGTACTACGCGGGTGTAGCCCCCGTTGCGCGAGCCGTACCGTTCTTGTGCCGCCTCAAACAAGGCGTGTACTAACTGTTTATCGTAGATATAGCCCATAGCTTGGCGGCGAGAGGCCAAGGAGCCATCTTTGGCAAGGGTAATCATCCTGTCTGCCTCTGAGCGCAGCGCTTTGGCGCGGGCTAGAGTGGTAGTGATTTTACCGTGGCGGATTAATTCGGTGGTCAGCGAGCGCAGTAGGGCGCGGCGCTGGTCAGCCGGTTTGCTGAGTTGGGGAACGCGACAGCGGTGACGCATGGCAGTTGGTAATTGGTAATTGGTAATTGGTAATTGGGCGTGGGGATAGTGCGCGAGTTTTGAGCGGTGAATTCTTTAACTTAAAAACTCACCGACTTAAAATTCAGAACTTTTTTACCCGTTACCCGTTGATTAACTTTTAGCTGATTTTTCCTGTGGCAAGGTAATGCCCAAGCGTTTTTGTAAAGCTTCAATCACTTCTTCAGCAGACTTCTGCCCGAAGTTTTTGATCTCGAGCAAGTCTTCTTGGGTATAATCCAATAAGTCTGCGACTGAGTTGATCTGAGCCCGCTTGAGACAGTTGTAAGCTCGGACTGACAACTGCAATTCTTCGATCGGAATTTGGCTAGTAGGATCGGCTTCACCTGGATACTCTGGTTTGAGAGAATCTTGAGTGATGTCTTTGAGAGGTGCAAATAAATCTACCAGGATGTGGGCAGATTGACTCAAAGCTTCTTGAGGAGTCACGCTGCCATCAGTCCAGATTTCCATAATCAGCCGGTCTTTCTCGACCGTGCCGCCTACCCTAGCATCTTCAACGCTGTAGTTGACTCTGCGAATCGGCATAAATATGGCGTCTATTTGGAGGAAATCCAAAGCCGACCCATCATCCCGACTGCGGTCTACTGCTCGGTATCCGATGCCTTTTTCAATTCTGAATTCCATTTCCAGAACAGAGCCAGGGGATAGAGTTGCAATGTACTGGGAGCGATCGATCAATTCCACCTCTGAGGGCAAATCGAATCGATCGGCCGTAACTGTGACGGGGCCCTCAATCCGCAACCTGCCGATTTGCGGCTGCTGAGAATGAGTTTTGAGGACGACCTCTTTCATGTTCAGGAGAATTTCTAGAACGTCCTCGCGTACCCCTTCGATCGTGGCAAACTCGTGATTGACGCCCGCGATTCGGACTGAAGTTACTGCCGTTCCTTCCAAATTTGACAGCAGAACTCGCCTCAGCGCATTCCCAACAGTTGTTCCCTGACCGCGATCGAGCGGTTCCAGGACAAATTTTCCGTACTGACTGCGGTCTTTGTCAGTGTTAGACTCTATACATTCAATTTGAAACTGCGCCACGGAGTGACCTCCCTTTTCCACTTTGGATTTTTGATTTTGGATTTTAGATTGCAGAGCATACCCCTGAACGGATTTCGGATTTTGGATGGACGGGGCAACAGTTAGAACCATTAGTTTTTGACTTTAAGCAGTTAGCCATTATCCAAAATCTAAAATCTAAAATCTCAAATCGTTTTAGACTCTACGCCGCTTGGGAGGGCGACAGCCGTTGTGAGGAATTGGGGTAACATCTCTAATCAGGGTAATTTCCAGTCCCGCCCCTTGCAGCGCCCGAATAGCAGTTTCTCGACCTGCTCCCGGCCCGCTCACCATTACTTCTATTTGGCGCATTCCTTGGTCGTTTGCTCTGCGGGCAGCACTTTCGGCTGCTGTTTGAGCTGCAAAGGGAGTCCCCTTCTTAGCTCCTTTAAAACCGCTGGAACCTGCTGATGCCCAGGATATTACTTCCCCGTTGAGGTCGGTAATAGTCACAATTGTGTTGTTAAAGGTAGACTGGATGTAGCCTACCCCATTGGGTACATTCCGTTTCTGCTTTTTTGCACCAGATTTCTTGCCTGTTTGTTGTCGCGCCATATTAGTCTCTTTAACGTTTCTCTCAACTAATGTCCCGAAGCGCTAGGAGCCAGCAGCCCCCAGCGTATTTTCCCCAAAAAGATGTTACTTCTTGGAAGGTGCCTTTTTCTTGCCCGCAACTGTTCGGCGGACGCCGCGACGGGTTCTGGCGTTGGTACGGGTTCGCTGGCCCCGCACCGGCAGACCCAAACGGTGACGCCGACCGCGATAAGTTCCGATGTCCATCAGGCGCTTGATGTTCATTGACTCCCAGCGCCGGAGGTCTCCTTCGATTTGGTAGGTGGTTTCTACATGAGTCCGCAGAGCAGTCACGTCGGCCTCTGTTAAATCCTTGACGCGAGTGTCAGGATTTACGCCTGTTGCAGCGATAATTTGTTGGGCCCTCGACAAGCCTATTCCGTAAATGTATGTCAGACCTATTTCGACGCGCTTATCGCGTGGAAGGTCTACCCCGGCAATCCGTGCCACACTTTTTGTCTCCCTAGTTTTCCTGTTTGGCTACAATGTTCAATTAGGATGCACCTGCGTGCATTGCCCAATCTTCCTTTTTTCTAACCTTGGCGCTGTTTGTGTTTCGGGTTAGTGCATATCACCATCACTCGACCGCGACGGCGGATGACGCGACATTTCTCACAAATTTTTTTGACAGATGCTCGAACTTTCATCTTTCTTCCTGCCTGGAGAACCCCGCTCTACCGCAGAGCAGGCACGCTGGGACTGCCCGTAGAGCGGTGGGAGGAGAGGCTGGGCAAGGTGTAGGCCTCTCCTCGATTAAATTGTATAAAGTGCGGGTTGTTTCATGAAGGAGCCCGCTTGCACCCATTCCCATTGCTGGGTAAAGTTCGCCTGCGCCAGAGTGTTGGCGAGCTATACTTTTACGGTGTAACAATGACTTAACCCGGTACACCGGTGGGTTGTTGACGCCCTTCTCGGCAACACTACAAACGTAGCATTATAGCATAAATTTGAAGCTTTTTACCAAATTCTCTCTAAATTAAACTTAGAATTAGTTTTTAGAAAGTTTTATCTAAGCCTATTTTTTCCGAAGGCGATAAGTAATCCTGCCTTTGGTCAAGTCGTAGGGAGTCAATTCGACCTTGACGCGATCGCCAGGCAGAATTTTGATGTAGTTGCGGCGGATCTTGCCTGAAATGTGAGCTAAGACGTTAAACCCATTATCTAGGTCAACGCGAAACATCGCATTAGGCAGGGATTCCGTCACTGTCCCTTCCATTTCTATTAAATCTTGCTTAGACAATTTGGTACTTACCTCAACTCTACATTTGATTAACTAGGAGTGTCCGGGTTCGCCTTGACAACCTATTGATTGGTAGGTGTCAAACCAGCACCGGGGAAAGGGAGACTCGATCGACTTAAAGACTCAACCAACTGCTAACTTTAGTGAGACTCAAATAAAGTTAGGGCAATTAGAATTGATAGACCTCAATCTTGGAACTAGCAACCCTCAGAAAACCAAATAGCACAAAAAGCTCCTAGTTAACACATCTTAGCAAAAGTTGTTGGGGCTGACAGGCTCGATTGAGAAGGCTCAAGAGTTTCCTGAGAGAGCCTTTTGAAGTTCTGCGGTAACTTCCTGCATCTGGCGATCGCCATCAACCGCAACTAACTGTTTGCGGTTTCTGTAAAACTCAATCAAAGGTTCAGTTTGCTCGCGGTAAACTTGCAAACGGCGGCGAATCGTCTGTTCGTTGTCATCCTCACGCCCCCGCGACAGCAGGCGAGCCACCAAAACATTGTCAGGTACGTCCAAATTGACAGCTTTGATCTCGCAGCCCTTTCCAGACGAACTTGCCCCACCGCCAACATCGGAGAGCAGTTTGTCAAAAAAAGCTGCCTGCGGAACTGTGCGGGGAAAGCCGTCGAGAATCCAGCCAGCACTGGCATCTGGCTGATTCATGCGTTCTTTCACGATATCCATCAATAACTCGTCAGGAACCAACTCTCCCCGATCCATGTAGGACTGTGCCTTTTGACCCAAGTCAGTTTTGGCAACTACGCAGGCGCGCAGGATATCACCTGTAGAAATGTGGGGTATTTTCCAGAGAGCGGCTAATATCTGAGCCTGAGTTCCCTTTCCCGCCCCAGGAGGTCCCATGAAAATAAATTGCATTGCGATTACTTCACCATTCCTTCATATCGCTGGGAGATGACGTAAGTTTGAATTTGCTTAGCAGTTTCGATCGCGACACCTACTAAAATCAGTAGGGAAGTTGCGCCAAAACCTCTAAAAGTTTGCACTCCGATCGCACTTTCGACAGCCGTTGGTACAATTGCCACCAGACCTAGAAATATGGCTCCCAAGAAAGTCAAACGGTTCAAAACCTTCTCCACGTAATCGCTGGTTTTCTGACCCGGACGAATCCCAGGAATGCTGGCACCCATTTTCTTCAAGTTCTGAGACATATCTACGGGGTTGACAATCAACGAAGCGTAGAAATAGCTAAAGAACAGAATCAAAGTCAGATAAAACAGCGCGTAAGCCCAAGGTGTCGGCCCGTTCGGACTCAAAACATTAGCCACTTGAACCAAAAACGGGTTATTGAGAGATTGAGCGAGGAAAGAAGGTACGATCAGCACCGAAGATGCAAAAATAATCGGCATCACCCCGCCTTGATTCAACCGTAGCGGTAGATAGCTGCGGCTCTCCCGATAAACTTTGCGGCCGACTTGGCGGCGGGCCGAAATAATCGGAATGCGGCGAGTACCTTCCTGAACAAACACAATCCCGACAATCGTCACCAAAAACACGAGCAGCAGAACGATTACGCGGCCGACTACTTGCGTGTCCCCACTTTGAGCCAATTCAAAAGTTTGTCCCAAAGAGCGTGGCAAAACCGAAACAATGTTGATAAATATCAGCAGCGAAGCTCCGTTTCCGATGCCGCGCTCCGTCACCAATTCCGACACCCACATAACAAACATCGACCCGGCCGTCAGTGCCAAAGCAGTTTGTGCTATGAATAAAGGCGCGGGAGCTTGAGCAAAAGGGCTGACCCAAATCGCAATGCCAACGCTTTGCAGAATTGCCCAGCCCAAAGAAACGTAGCGAGTAATTTGAGAAATCTTGCGCCGCCCTGCTTCCCCTTCATTTTTCTGCAAGTCTTCTAAACTTGGCAGAGCCGCAGTTAGAAGTTGCACGATAATTGAAGCATTAATGTAGGGCAAAATCCCCAACGCGAAAATCCCCAAAGCTGACAACCCGCCTCCTGAGAACAAATCCAGAAAGCCAATTAAAGGGCTATTTTCGACGTTTTGGGCAAAGGCGACTCGATCAATGCCGGGGACTGGCAAGTGGACACCCAGGCGTACTAAAATCAGTAAGCCAATGGTTACGAGGATGCGGCCTCGCAAACCAGCAGCTTGAGCCATCTGCATGAACGTCTCTTGTGCAGTTGGCGCTTTCTCTCTACTAACGTCCATAGTTACGATTTGGGATTTTAGATTTGCGATTTTCGACTAAATCATTTTCTGATAGCAAGCTTGAGGATTTGAGATTTGGACATACTCTCAAACCTCAAATCTTCACGCAACTAATTCGCAACTGCCGCCGGCGGCTTCAATTTTGGTGCGAGCACCTGCGGTAAAAGCCGAGGCGCGCACTTGCAAAGGTACATTCAGTTCGCCATCTCCTAAGATTTTCAGCGGCCCGTCGTCTGCGGTGACAATTTTTGCTTGGATCAAAGAGGTGAGAGTAACTTCTGTGTTTGCTGGCAGCGATGCTAATTTACTTACATTAATGGTAGTGTACTCTTTCCGGTTCACTAGAGGGAAACTTTTCAACTTGGGAAGACGGCGGTAGAGAGGATTTTGACCTCCTTCAAAACCGGGTCTAGTGCCGCTACCAGCTCTAGATTTTTGACCGCGCATCCCTTTGCCGGAGCTCGCGCCTTGACCGGCAGAAATACCTCTGCCCAAGCGTCGGGGGCGCTTTTGGGAGCCTGCTTTGGGTCGGGCGTCTTGCAATCTCATAGTTTTAGTAATTGGTAGTTGGTAATTGGTATTTAGAGAGCGGGTACGCAGTAGTTTTGAGTGCGTGAGTTTTGAGTTGCGGATTTTTTTATTATTCACGCAAGCACTTAACACTCAAAACTTACAGTTTCCCATTCTCGCGTCCCCTAACCGTAGAGGTTTTCTACTGAAATTCCGCGTTCTTGAGCAACTTCGGACAAGGTGCGGAGGGTTGAGAGGGCGTTGACTGCGGCTCGGGCATTGTTTAAGGGATTTCCGGAACCTAGCTGTTTGGCTAAGATATTGCGGACTCCTGCTAGTTCGAGAACAGTGCGAACTGCTCCCCCTGCAATTACCCCAGTTCCCGGAGCGGCCGGCCGCATCATGACTTTAGCTCCGCCACCGTCACCGTTGATGGGGTGAGGGATGGAGTTAGATTTGGTGAGTGGAACTTCAATTAGGTGCTTTTTGCCGTCAGCGACGCCTTTTTTAACGGCACCGATTACGTCGCTAGCTTTGCCGACTCCTACTCCAACTTGACCGCGTTCGTTGCCGATAATGACTATGGCGCGGAAGCTAAGTTTTTTACCGCCTTTGACTACTTTAGTAACGCGCCGGATCTGAACGACCCGCTCTTGCCATTCGGATTCTTTTTCGCGCGTTTTGTTGCTGCTGCTTTTTTTCTTGGTGCGCTGTTCTTTTTGTTCTGCCATAGTTTTGTCCTGTGGGAATTAGTAATTGGTGAAAGGCGATCGGCAAGTGGTAATTGTTTGAGTAAAAAGTAAAAATAGAAGAAATTTGGATTTTGCCTTTTAACTTTCAACTTTTGACTTTTTACTTTTTAATTACTCATTACCCGCTACCCATTACCCCCTCTAGAAGTCTAACCCCGCTTCGCGAGCTGCTTCTGCAAGGGCTTTGACACGACCGTGATAGAGGTTGCCTCCGCGATCGAATACGACTTTGACTATGCCAGCGCTGGAACAGCGTTTGGCAATCAACTGACCGACTTGCACGCTCGCGGAGCAGTTGGCACCAGAACTTAGAGTTGACCTCAATTCTGGATCGAGGGTTGACGCAGCAGCTAAAGTGTGCTGTGCGGTGTCGTCGATTACTTGGGCGTAGATGTGCTGCTCCGATCGAAATACCGCTAGTCTGGGACGTTCGGAGGTGCCGAACACCTTGCGCCGCACCCGGCGGTGTCTGCGGTGGACTGATTCTTTGCGAGTAAGCTTCATTGTTACTTCTTACCTGTTTTGCCTGTTTTACCAGCTTTGCGCCGGATGACTTCGCCGCTGTAGCGAATGCCTTTGCCCTTATAGACTTCGGGCGGACGCACCGCGCGGATGCGTGCTGCTGTGTTGCCTACGAGTTCTTTGTCAATGCCGGAGACAATGACGTTGGTGTTGCCTTCAACTGCCATTGTGATCCCTTCTGGAGGGGGCATTTCAACCGGTTTGCTGTAACCGACGTTTAAAATCAGGTTCCGTCCTTGAACCTGTGCCCGATAACCTGTGCCGATAATTTCCAGGCGCCGCTGAAAACCTTGGGATACACCTTCGACCATGTTGGCGACTAGGGTGCGGCACAAGCCGTGCAGTTGTCTGGCGACGCGAGATTCGTCTCGGCGGGTAACGAGTAAAGTCTCGCCTTCAATTCCCATGACGATTTCGGCTGGGATCACTCGGGAAAGTTCACCTTTAGGGCCTTTGACGGCTACTTTTTGACCGTCTAAGGTGATGGTGACTTTATTGGGAATGCTAATCGGACGCTTGCCAATTCGCGACATAGTTTTTTGTCCTTTGTTTTTAGTTAATTAGTCGTCAGTTGTCAGTTGTTAGTTGCCAGTTGTCAGTTGTTAGCTGTCAGTTTTTAGTTGTCAGTTGTTAGTTGTTAGCTGTCATTATTTGCTACTAACCACTAACCCATAACTAATAACTAATGACTAATGACTGCTGACTAATGACTAATGACTACCAAACATAACAAAGCACTTCACCGCCCAAACCTTGGCGCCGGGCTTCTCGATCGGTCATAATGCCGCTGGAGGTGGAAATAATGGCAATGCCAATTCCGCCTAATACTCTGGGCAATTCTTTACGGTTCGAGTAAACGCGCAGTCCTGGTTTGCTGACTCGCTTAAGTGCGGTGATAATGGGCTTGCGAGTTTTACCTTTGTACTTTAGAGAAAGCACTAAATGTCGCTTGACCCCTTCTTCTGCTTCTTCAAATTCGCCGATGAAGCCTTCACTTTTGAGGACTTGGGCGATGCTGCGGGTCATTTTTGTAGCTGGAATTTGCGTTGTTTGGTGGCGCGCCATGCAAGAATTGCGAATGCGCGTCAACATATCTGCTATGGTATCGTTAGCTGCCATCTTTTGCTTCTTACTCTAGTGCTTAGTTGTCCCGGAACGGCATTCCCATTTCTTTAAGCAAGGCGCGTCCTTCTTCGTCGGTGTTTGCTGTGGTGATAATTGAAATGTCCATGCCTCGAATTTGATCGATGCGGTCATATTCTATTTCTGGAAAAATGAGCTGTTCTCTCAGACCCAAGCTGTAGTTGCCGCGCCCGTCGAAGCTTTTGGGGCTGATGCCGCGGAAGTCGCGGATTCGGGGGAGTGCGAGGTTGATCAGCCGATCGAGAAAATCGTACATCCGATCGGCGCGCAGCGTCACCATAACGCCGACGGGTACTCCTTTGCGGATTTTGAAGCCTGCGATTGCTTTTTTCGCCCGCGTCACCACGGGTTTTTGCCCGGTGATGATGCCAATTTCGTTGATAGACGACTCCAGTGCCTTAGCGTTTTGAGATGCTTCTCCCAAACCGCGGTTGACGGTGACTTTGACGAGTTTGGGAACCTGATGGATATTAGTATATTTAAACTGATCCATCAGTTTCGGAACGATTTTTCCTTGATAAATAACCTTGAGTTTGTCCGGCATAGTTTTTGTGTTTCGTTAACTGTCCCTGGGCTTGGTCAGGGAATTTTTCGATTGTCTGTTCCACCGATGTTAGCTGTTAGTAGTTATGAGTTGAGAAGTCAATTGTCAGAAGGCGGACTAATGACTGATGACTGATAACCAATCACTATTTATCGATGATTTCTCCGGTTTTTTTGAGCTGTCGGAGTTTCCGGCCATCTTCGCTAAATGTATAGCAAATGCGGCTGGCTATTTTCTCTTTTTCGGAATAGTGCATGACATTTGAGCTGTGAATGGGAGCCTCAAACGTGACTATTTTCCCTGATTCTCCCTCTTGCTGGGGCTTGACGTGCTTGGTTCTGATATTTACACCTTTAACAATTACTTTGCTGACTTTAGGATATGTCTTTAAGATTTCTCCGACTTTTCCCTTCTCTTTGCCAGTAATTATTTGAACGGTGTCGCCTGCTTTGACGTGCATTCTGTGGCGCTGCGGTTCGCTAGTTGCTTTACCCTTTTTTCCGTACATTTTAAAGTACCTCCGGGGCTAAGGAAACGATTTTAGTAAAGTTTTTGTCGCGCAGTTCGCGAGCTACGGGGCCGAAAACGCGAGTGCCTTTGGGGTTGCCATCTACGTTGATAATAACGGCGGCGTTGTCGTCAAAACGAATGCTCATACCGCTGTCGCGGCGAAGGCCTTTGCGGGTTCTGACAATGACGGCCCGGACGACATCTGATTTTTTGACAGCCATATTGGGGATGGCGTCTTTGACGACGGCAATGATGACATCGCCGACTCCGCCGTAGCGGCGGTTGCCGCCTCCCAATACGCGGATGCACATCAGTTTGCGGGCTCCGCTATTGTCGGCGACATTGAGGTATGTCTGGGGTTGAATCATGGTGGTTGTTGAGTGTTAACTATTGAGTGTTAACTGTTGACTGTTGATTTTTGACTGTTAGTTAATTGTTAGTTTTCGATCGGGAGATCGCGATGTTGCAATTAACTGTTAGCCGTTTTTTGTCCCAAAAATCTCAGCAACCGTCCAGCGTTTGGTTTTGCTCAGCGGGCGAGTTTCCGTGATTCGGACGCGATCGCCCGATTTGCACTGATTTTCTTCGTCATGAGCTTTGTAGCGCTTGGTGCGGACTACGATTTTGCCGTATTTGGTATGGGAGGAGCGGTTTTCGATTGCTACCACGACGGTTTTATCCATCTTGTCGCTGACTACTACGCCAACTCGTTCTTTAATTGCCATAGCTACCTATTTTTGTTGTGCAATTGACTTTTTTTAGCTACTGTGCGAGCCGAGGCTAGGCTGCTGCTCACTCTTGGCTGACTTCTGCGCTTGGGGCCGACTGTGCTGCCTCTTTAGATGCGGCTAATTTTGCTACCTCTTCTGCCTCAGCAGCGATTTGGCGCTCGCGTTCAACTGTCATCAATTGAGCGACGCGGTGCTTGACGTGCTTGAACAGGTGAGGCTTTTCCATGCGGCCGGTAGCTTGCTGGAGCCGCAATTCCATTAGTTGGCGCTTGGCGGCTAAAATTTGCTCTGCTAGTGCTGCATCGCTTAATTCTCTAGCTTCTTTAATCTTGGGCAAAGACATAATTGTGTGCTTTCTCGTTAGCGATCGGTATTACAGAAGACAGAGTTGTCTCTTAGGCGGAAGGTCGAAGGAAAGAAAAGTTGTGAATGCCAAATTTTAAATTGCTGTAGCCGTTTAAAATGCTGACTAATGCCGACCTAATTCTACCTTCGCTCTTCGCTATGACTGGCCTTCTTCGCGAGTGATGAACTTGGTTTTAATTGGTAATTTGAAAGATGCCAAACGCATTGCTTCGCGGGCAGTTTCTTCATTTACGCCGCCAATTTCAAACATTACCCGGCCCGGTTTGACCACGGCAACCCAAAACTCTGGCGAGCCTTTACCAGAACCCATCCGGGTTTCTGCTGCGCGCTGGGTGACTGGTTTGTCGGGAAAAATGCGAATCCAAATTTTGCCACCCCGGCGGATATAACGGGTCATGGCGCGGCGTCCGGCTTCTATTTGGCGGGAAGTGATCCAGGCGGGTTCGACGGCTTGGAGCGCGAAGTCACCAAAGCTAACTGTGTTGCCGCGGGTGGATTGACCGCTCATTCGCCCGCGCTGTTGTTTGCGGAATTTTGTTCTTTTAGGGCTTAACATGGCGAAAGGGAATTGGGTAATTGGTAATTGGTGATTGCTAATTGCTAATTGCTAATTGCTAATTGGTTTGGAACAACTGACACTTAACAAGTGACAACTAACAGTTAACAATTAGCTAGCCTTCGTTCGATCGATCTTCAAAGTTCTGGCGGCGGCGCTTTTGTTTGGTGCGGGGCACTGCTGCATTTGGTGCAGCCTCCTGTTCCTGTCCGGGAATAATTTCGCCTTTGAAAACCCAAACTTTAATGCCGAGAATACCGTAGATGGTTTGAGCGGTGCAGTAGGAGTAGTCGATGTCGGCCCGCAGCGTGTGCAAGGGGACTCTTCCTTCCCGCGTCCATTCGGTACGGGCGATTTCTGCACCGTTGAGGCGTCCGCTGACTTGAATTTTGATGCCTTGAATGCCGACTTTTTGGGCGCGGGTGATTGCTTGGCGGACGACTCGGCGGAAGGATACGCGCCGTTCTAGTTGCTGAGCTATGTATTCCGCGATCAGTGTGGCATCGGCATCTACTCGCTGGACTTCGACGACGTTGATGCGGATTTGGCGGTTGCTGCCGAGTTGCTGCTGCAAACCGACGCGCAAGGTTTCGATGCCTGCTCCGCCGCGACCTACGACAACGCCCGGTCTGGCGGTGAACACTTCTAGGTCGATTTGATCGGCTTTCCGCTCAATTTTGACCGATGAAATGCCAGCATTGCTGAGGGTTTTACTAACGTACTTGCGAATTTTAAAGTCTTCTTGCAAGAGTTCTGGATAGTTTTTGGGATCGGCAAACCAGCGAGATCGGTGCTCTTGGGTAATGCCGAGGCGAAAACCAATTGGATGTATTTTTTGGCCCATAATAGTTGATGAGTTAATTGGTAATTGGTAATTGGTAATTGGTAATTGGTAATTGGTGATTACCCATTTTTTTCAACTTTAAGCTGTTTATTACCTCTTACGTTTTTCCCTGGTTTAGTTTTCTACGAGCGGAGCTACTACTACGGTAATGTGACAGGTTGGCTTGCGGATTTGGTAGGCACGACCTTGAGCGCGGGGTCTGAATCGTTTGAGAACTGGGCCTTGGTCTGCGTAAGCTTGGGAAACTACTAGCTTGGTTTTGTCTAGTCCTGCGTTGTGTTCGGCGTTGGCTACTGCCGATCGCAAAACTTTGACGATTGGTTCGCAGGCGCGGTAGGGCATGAATTCGAGTAAAATCAGCGCTTCTTGGTAGCTTTTGCCGCGAATTTGGTCGAGGACTCGGCGCACTTTGAAGGGGGATGTCCGGATGTAACGGGCGATCGCCTTAATTTCGGATGTGGTATCTATAACCATTTCGATTTGGGTAATTGGTAATTGGTAATTGGGGAAAAGGTAATTGGTAATTGGTTTTTTTTTCCTACTACCTATTACCTGTCACCTAATTAGGCTATCTTTTTGCCTTTTTATCACCACTTTTCGCGTGACCTCTAAAGGTGCGAGTGGGGGAAAATTCTCCGAGTTTGTGGCCTACCATTTGGTCGGTGAGGTAGACTGGTACGTGCTGTCTGCCGTTGTGAACGGCGATCGTGTGACCTACCATTTGGGGCAGGATTGTGGAAGAGCGCGACCAAGTTTTAATTACTTGTTTTTGGCCGGCGGCGTTGAGTTTTTCGATTTTTGTCATCAGATGATCTGCGACAAAAGGGCCTTTTTTTAGCGATCGAGACATGATTTTTTTAGTGATTCAGGAGTCATTAATCAGGGTTCAGCAGTCATGACTCATCAGTCCTCAGTCATTAGTTAGCAGTTAACAACTAAGGACTGAAGACTGCTGAGTGATGGCTAACTTTGTCTGCCGCCCTTGCCGCGTTTGGAAGATTTGCGGCGGCGCCGGACGATTAAAGCGTCGCTGCGCTTGTTTTTGCGTCGAGTTTTTGCACCCAATGCTGGTTTACCCCAAGGAGTGACAGGTCCCGGACGCCCGATGGGAGCTCTGCCTTCGCCACCGCCGTGCGGGTGGTCTACCGGGTTCATGACGCTACCGCGAACGGTGGGTCTGCGACCTTTCCAGCGGGTGCGACCTGCTTTGCCGAGGCTGATGTTTCTGGCGTCGGTGTTGCCGACTTGACCGATGGTGGCGTAGCAGTCGGCGCGGACTTTGCGCTGTTCGCCGGATGGCAGTTTGAGGGTGACGTAGCTACCTTCTTTTGCCATTAGCTGAGCGCTGGAGCCGGCGGAACGAACGATTTGTCCGCCTTTTCCGGGTACTAGCTCGACGTTGTGGATGCTGGTACCGAGGGGAATGTTCTTCAGGGGGAGGGCGTTGCCGATTTCGATCGGCGCGTCTGGGCCTGAGACAATTACTGTACCGACGTTTAAGTTGAGCGGGTGCAGGATGTACCGTTTTTCGCCGTCTTTGTAGAACAGGAGGGCGATGCGGGCGTTGCGATTGGGGTCGTATTCGATCGCCTTGACGGTAGCGGGAATGCTGTGTTTGTCGCGGCGGAAGTCGATGTCTCTATAAAGCCGTTTGTGACCGCCTCCCCGGTGGCGGCAGGTGATGACGCCTCGGTTGTTGCGGCCTTGTTTGGTGTGCTTGTTGCTGGTTAGAGACTTTTCTGGTTCTGATTTGGTAATTTCAGCGAAGTCCGAGACGGTTTGTTCCCGGGTGCTGGAGGTATAAGGCCGGTAAGAACGGATGCCCATAATCGATCTATTTTAGATTTTGGATTTTGGATTTTGGATTTGACGTTTATCGATTTTAGATTTTAGGTTGAAGATTGCCGATCTTTGGTTAACTTACGAGTTTTCTGGTTCGATAATTTCCACCAGTTAACCGCAATTTAAAATCTAAAATCTAAAATCTAAAATCCAAAATCGTCTAGACTTCTGGGAATAGGAGTTTGCGGATCGAGTCTCCGTCGGTCAGAGTTACGGTTGCTCGCTTGTAAGAAGGTTTAAAGCCGACGAATTTGCCAACTCGACGCTTTTTGCGCGGCGGGTTTTGGGTGTTGACGCCGATGACTTTCACCTTAAATAGTTCTTCGATTGCAGCTTTGATTTGAGGCTTGGTCGCTTTGGGGGCTACGTCGAACGTGAATTGATTTAATTCCATCATTCGGGTAGCTTTCTCGGTGAGAATCGGACGCTGGATCAAATCTGCGTAGTCGCGGGGGTCGATTTTACTCACCGTAAATCTCCTGAATTTTAGCTATGGCTGTAGATGTGACGATAATTTTGTCAGCCGCGAGAACGTCGTAAACATTTAGGGAAGTTGCCAAGATGACGTTTACTAATTCGATGTTGCGTCCTGATAAGTAGACGTTTGGTTGCGGTTCTGGCAAGATTAACAGAACTTTTGTATCTGGTTCGATGCCCCAGCGGGAGATCGCACTCAGCAATTCTTTGCTTTTCGGTCTCGGAAATTGCTCTGCAAATTCTTCAACCACAATGATGTCTTCGGTGCGACTTTGGAATGCTGTCCGCAAAGCGAGACGGCGTTCCTTTTTGTTCATTTTGACTTCAAAGTCTCTCGGTTTTGGCCCGAAGATGACACCGCCGCCCCGCCACAGCGGAGAACGGATCGAACCTGCTCTGGCCCGGCCGGTGCCTTTTTGACGCCAGGGTTTGCGGCCACCGCCTCTGACTTCCGATCGAGTTTTGGTGCAAGCATTTCCTTGACGGGCGTTATTCAGTTGCCGCGTCAATGCTCTGTGAACGATGTGAGACGCATTTTCTTCTTTGGCTACGCGCAGTTCTAAAGTTGTTTCCCCAACTTCTTCGCCTTGCCAATTTCGGACTACACAATTAACCATATCTTTTGTCCTTTGTCTGTTGTTAGTTGTCTGTTGTTAGTTGTCTGTTGTCTGTTTTCTGTCGTCTGTTGTCTGTTCTCAGCTCTTAGTTTTCAGCTCTTAGTTTTCAGCTTTTAGTTCTTAGTTATTGCTTGCTACTAACGGCCAACCACTATCTGCTGATTGCTGACTACTGACTACTTACTACTGACTAACGTCCTACTTTTTTCTCAGGCACAACATTGACTAAGGCGCCAGCTTTGCCGGGAACTGCTCCCTTAATTAGCAGCAAATTTTGCTCTGCATCCACCCGGACAATTGTTAGTTTGCGGACGGTGACTTGAACGTTGCCCAAACGTCCTGCCATTCTTTTCCCGGGATAAACGCGACCGGGGGTTGTTCCAGGCCCGATCGATCCAGGCTCGCGGTGGTTCTTGGAACCGTGAGACATGGGGCCTCGTTTAAAGTTGTGGCGCTTTTGAAAACCTGCAAAACCTTTACCGATGCTTGTACCGATGACATCTACTATTTGTCCCGGTGTAAAGGTATCTGCTTTTAGCTGTTGACCTAATTCAAATGAACTGGTATCTTGCAAGCGGTATTCTTGCAAGTGGCGCAATGGATTTGCCCCAGACTTGGCAAGGTGTCCCAATTCTGGCTTGTTGAGAGCCTTTGGTTTTACTTCGTTGTATCCAACTTGAACGGCACTGTAGCCGTCAGTTTGTTTTGTTTTAATTTGCGTTACTGTACAAGGCCCTGCTTGTATGACGGTGACAGGGATTGCTCTCCCTTGGTCGTCAAACACTTGAGTCATGCCTAGTTTAGTGCCAAGAATGCCTACAGACACGGATTTTTTTCCTTTTATGTACGCAAGAGGTTTCGGATTGCGCTGTTTACGTCAATCCGCTTGCTCTTGTGCAGAAACATTTATTTCAGTGTTCCTGCAATTAACTGTTATCAACCAACAGCCTTCCTCGGTGTTTAAAATTGGAGTTTTAAATTTGGGAGCGAGCTTGTGGAAGTCTTGCAAGGGTTTAGATTTGCGGCTTTTTACCTGCTAAATCTCCGATTTTTTTTTTCGGTCTTGCTTGTTTGCGCCAGGACTTGAGTATAAATATACTCAGTATCCTTTACGGCGACGACAATTCACAATAGTACATGAAGTGTTTGCCGTTTGTCAAGGCCGCGATCGGAATTTTTCGGCTCAACTTTAGGATTTATAATATTTTAAGCTCGCAAGCAGCGATCGACCAAATTTTGATACAGCAGGAAACACAAATTTATGGGACTGATTACGACGGGATCTGATCTGATTCGGGATTTGGAAAAGTCGGGGTCGCTGGCCCTGTACGTTCCTTTAGAGGGAGGATTTGAGGGGCGCTACCTGCGCAGGCTGAGGGCTGCGGGCTACGGTGCGTACACAGTTACGGCGCGGGGTTTGGGCGATTTGGCGATGTATTTGACAGGGGTTCACGGCGTGCGGCCGCCGCATTTGGGCAAGAAAACTACTGGCAATGAAGCGTCGGTTGGTTATACATACTACGTGCCGCCGATGTTGAAAACTCAATTAGACAATTTGCCGCCGAAAGCAAAAGGACTGGTGCTGTGGATTATTGAAGGGCAGATTTTGTCGAGTCAGGAGATTGAGTATTTGACTGTTTTGCCGACGTTAGAACCGCGAGTTAAAATAGCAGTTGAGATGGGGGGCGATCGAGCTTTTAGCTGGAAGCCACTTAAAGATGCTTTAGTTGCAGCTTAAATTCGGGTATTTGCGATCGCAAATCAACTAAAAAAACGCAGCGAGCAACTAACGCTCAACAGTTTCTGCTCGCTGGTTTTGATATTGTTGGGAAAAAATTTAATTAACAGGAAAAATCTTATGCTTCAGAACCGCGATTATACACTCATCATTGACAAAAGCGGCAGTATGTACACGAAAGACCAGATGGGCGGTAAAAGTCGGTGGGCGCTCATGCAAGAATCGACGATCGCATTGGCGAATAAATGCGAAGAACTCGACCCGGATGGCATAACAGTTTATGTGTTTTCCGGTCGCTTCAAGCGCTACGACAACGTAACATCCGCTAAAGTCGTGCAAATTTTCCAAGAAAACGAACCTTCGGGGACTACGAATTTAGCTGCTGTTCTGCAAGATGCCCTGAACAATTTTTTTCAGCGCAAAGCATCCGGTAAGACCAAGCAAAATGGGGAAACAATATTAGTGGTGACGGACGGAGAACCGGACGATCGCAAAGAAGTGATGAAAACGATTATAGAAGCTTCCCGGAAGCTCGATCGAGATGAAGAGTTGGCGATTTCTTTCATTCAAGTAGGGAATGCGCCGGAAGCGACTAAGTTTCTCAAGATATTGGATGACGAACTGCAAAGCGCCGGGGCTAAATTCGATATCGTTGATACTGTCACGATTGATGATATTGAAGGAATGACCCTGACGGAGGTATTGCTGAATGCAATAACTGATTGAGGAGGCGGGCGAAGTTTCCGTGATTATATTGGGGCTAGTTAGCCCAGCAGCATTTTTTTAGGGGGTTTAAGTTATGGAATCGATCGATCGCCTGTTAGGTGAACTCAAGGCAGAGTATCAAGCATCTCAAAAAATTGCTGAGTTAAAAAGTCAGGCGTCGGTGCAAGCACAAGCGCCGTCAAATCCAACATTTAAAACATCAGATATAAATTTGTATGCTAGTCCTTTGGATCGGGATTTAGCTCAAATTAAGGCTGAGTACGAAGCGCAAAATAAAGCTCAGGAAGCAGCTTCACTGGAACGGCTTAAGGCTGAGTACGAAGCACCAAATAAAGCTCAGGAAGTGGCTTCACTGGAACCGCAGCCAGCAGAAAAAGTCGCGGGGCCGCAGTTGGAGGTACAAACGCACAGGCAGAAAGTTAGGCAAGCTCAGGTTTGGCTGAAAAAGTTGGATAAGAATTCCGATGAGGGATATTGGTTCGATCAGTTTGCTTTTAAGTATTCTTCGAGGATAGATGCGGCGATCGACTATTTGCAAGCTGTGAATGAGTTTGATTGATTCAACTACACGGTATTCACAATTTGTAAGGACGTTTTTTGGTTAATTGCCATCTCTATTTTTTGTAAGGACACGGCAGGGCCGTGTCTTTACAAAAGGTAAAATAAATATCACTTGTATCTCGCGGGATTTAGGATACGACACTGCTGTATCCCTAGAAATTACCAGCAAATAAATATCATTTATAGGAACACAGCACAGTTATTTCCTCTAGCTGCCACAACCACGGGGAGGATCGATCCTACACTAATTTTTGGGCTACAGAAGTAGGATTCAACAAAAACAAAGCCGCCTTTTTTGCTGTATCTTCAGATAGCTGAATTTGTTTTAACTCAACAATACCTTCACTGATAAAAGTATCTCTCAAAGCAGCTTTTTCTCCGCTGTTAAAAGTCGTTTCGTAAAACACTTCTCGAATTCCAGCCGCAATGACTAATTTCAAACAATAGATGCAGGGTTCTAAGGTAACGTAAATACTGGCCCCAGCAGTAGATATACCGTGTTTAGCAGCTTTGGCGATCGCATTTGCTTCAGCGTGAACCGCCCTTGATGGCAAAATTTTGCTGGCGTCGCAACTACTCAAACCGGGATAGCAGAAGCCTTGAGTTGTACAGTGTGCCGAACCTGACGGCGAACCGTTGTAACCCGTTGCTAAAACTTGCCTGTTTTTAGTTATCACCGCCCCTACAGGAAAAGCCAGACAAGTCGATCGAGTAGCGGCCAATTTTGCTAACATTAAGAAGTATTCGTCCCAAGTCGGTCTTTCTTCTTCTAAATTCATCGTCTATCCTGGATGTATTGCTTGCTCGTTTTGAGACACTCGGCAGCCTTCTGCAATTCTATTCCCAAATAACCAATATGCTCGCCTTTGATGGCAGGGGAAGCCGCACAAATTTCTCGCACTAACTTGAGAGGGTTTTTTCCAGAATAACAGGTGACAACTTCGCCGCTGCCGGGGGTGGTTTGCGTGACTACTATCTGATTGTCCGCTACTTCAACTAAAAAATTGCCCGCTGCATCGAAAAAGTCTCGCTCTTCGCTAATTTTAGCATATTGGGTTTGAATTAGTCGATCGGCATTTTCAAAGGTATCGTCATACAAGTGAGCCGATTGACTCAGCGTTACCAAAGGGCCCATTGTCAAATTATAATCGGAACGCCTCGCAATTTCATCGCGAATGTGCTGCTGCAAAGCCCGCAAACCCATTGCATTTGCAGGCCAAGCCGCAAACATATCGTTGCTGCGGAGAGTTGCAGTTAGCGATATTTCCTCATCCACAACTCGCACCCAAATATGATTTAAACAAGGACTGCCGCTGTGCTGGTGGTCGGAGGAACCGTCAGGTCTTCTGTTAATATTTCCGCCGGCATCCCACAGACTAATTACAGCGCTTGCCGCGTCAATTTCCTTAATTAGTTTGGCTATAACTTCTTCAATTTGATCGCGTCCAAACCACGACCGCATCCGCTGTGCGTAGGTATATTTAATACCTTCGTTATATGGGGCATCTTCCAGCATTTGCGGTTTGTATTGTTCGAGGAAATCACGGTCTATTGGTAAGTAATTCGGTTCGGGAAAATAGAACTCCGCAGGTTCATCTGTAATCACTGCCATTAAGTCGATTAATTCTTGCCACTGTCCGTCGTAACCAGTCGGCCGCAGCGTGCCGGTGGTCTTAATTCGGTGGATAATTTTTACCCAAGTTTCGGCGATAGTTTTGCCTTCGATTCTGTGTCCGTATTTCTGACCGGGGAGTACAGTCGGGACGATTTCGACTAGCGGAAAAGTTACGGATTCTCCCCAAGGTTCAACAGATTCTTTTTGGGCAAAATCCTTGACAAATGTCACTGTTTCTGCTATGTTTTTTGCTTCTTTCCATTCGATGGAATGACGCAATAGTTCTAAGGCTTCTGCTGCTATTTCAATATCAATGTAGCCAAATATTGAAGATTTAATTAGCCAGCAATCTCTACCAGTATCGCTTTTGCCAGCTTCAAAGCCGTTGCGAAAAAAGTCAATCAGGCACGCTGCTGCACCAGAGTTGCGGTCTTCTTTGGTAGCGTTGAGAATTACTAAAAAGCGGACTTGGGGATTGCACAGCAAGTTTCTAATTAAGAAATTTATACCGCGAGTAGGAGAGTACAGTTGTCCGATCGCAGCATATTCTTGAGGTTGTAAATGTTTGCCGATCGCACTTTTTACCGTCCAGCCGCTGACAATGGCTGTTTGCCCCGTTCCGCAAATTAATTGATTCGGTTTGTATAGGGGTTTGTACTCAAATTTATTGACGAGATTTTGGGCTGTCATGGTTTACCGTTTTTTGCACCGCGTACTACTATATCAATAGTTTGGATGGTTTGAAAGGGCGATCTGGCGGAACACTTCGAGAGATCGGATAGAATGCAGCCAAAGAATAAAGAACCTTTAATGATAGTCATCTTCCTGTTGTCAACCAGTCCTTTGTAGTCTGTTTCATCGAATTCAGTGCCGTGTGAAGCGGCGATCGCACGGGTCAATGACAACTACTCACTCTCTACATCGCTGCTAATGTCTCAACTTCTGTTTGAGGGGAATTTGAATTACAAACTCCGTGCCTTCTCCAGATTGTGACCTGCAACTTAAAGTGCCCTGATGCCGATCGGTGACGATTTGATAACTGATTGCCAGCCCCATACCAGTGCCGCTTCCAACCGGCTTAGTTGTAAAGAAGGGGTCAAAGATTCGCTGTTTGATAGCTTCTGGAATGCCGCTGCCGTTGTCCCCAATTCGGATCTGGGCTCGACTCTCGTCGATGAGGCCCGTATGAATGGAAATTGCGGGAGTAATTTGTTTTCCCTGCTCGATCGCTAGTTCAATGGCGTCAATGGCGTTAGATAAGATGTTCATAAAAACCTGATTTAGTGGTCCCGGATAGCACTCTACAAGGGGAAGAGAACCATAGTTTCGCAGGATTTCTATTCCTGGATGGTTCGGCTTCGGCTTCAGACGGTTGCCCAATATAATTAGCGTGCTATCAATACCATCATGGATATTAATTGATTTAACTTCTGCTTCATCCAGTCGAGAGAATGTTCGTAATGCTAAGACAATTTCTCGAATTCGTCGCGCCCCCTCTTTCATTGATTCGATCAGCTTAGATAGATCGTTAACCATAAAATCTAAATCCATCGCCTTTGACTGCTGCACGATCGCTGGTGGAGGTTCGGGATAATGAGTCTGGTAAGCTTGCACGAGTTTTAATAGTTCTTGAGTGTATTGATCGGCATGACCGAGATTGCCATAGATAAAATTCACTGGGTTATTAATTTCATGGGCAACTCCGGCAACTAGCTGCCCCAAACTCGACATTTTCTCGCTTTGAATCAGTTGAGTCTGAGTCCGTTGTAGTTCTCTCAGGGCCATTTCAACTTCCTCCTTTGTCGCTTTTAGCTCAGCCGTGCGTTCTTCGACTCGATTCTCTAATTGTTCATTGGCTTGTTCCAGCGTCTTAAATGATTCCTGTAACTGTTGAGCCATGCGGTTAAACGACTGCGTGAGTTCTTGCAATTCATACACAGATGATTCTGTCACCGCTGGGCTCAGAGTTCCGGCAGCCATTGCCGAAGATGCTTGATTGAGCTGCAAAATCGGTTGAGTAATCCAGTGAGTGGTGAGTATGCCAATTCCCAGAGAGATACCTAGCGCCAGTAGACTTAACAAAATCGTAGTTTGAGTATTGGCATTAATTTGTGCCATAAAGTCTGATTCTGGAACGGTGACAATCACCAGCCAGTCAATCCCCTTGCCATCCCGAAAAGGAGCAACTTGCACGAACTGGCGTTCACCTTTAATAGAAAACTCAAGCTGCTCAAATGTCTGGATCTGATGGAAATCTTGAAACTTCTCTAGCAAAAATTGGCTTGTTTTCTGAGTGGTGGAATTTTTGCTATCGATCGCATTGAGTCGTTCAACTCGCTGTTCTGGAAGTTGCACAACTTTGTCTGCATAATATCGGAACGGTTTTTCGCCTGTAGAGGTGGCAATCATTTCTCCAGAGCGTTCCAGAATAAAACTTTGTCCGGTTGTTCCTATTTTGAGGCTTCTGAGAAAATCCCCGATCGTTGACAGGTTTAAGCTTGCCATCCACACCCCTTCCAGATCGCCTGCCTGGTTGTATATGGGTTGACCGGGCGCAATATACATGGTTTTGCCAGTGATGTGCGGAAAAACTTTTCCCCAGGTTGCTTGCCTTTGTTGGACTGGAATTCTGTAGTAGGGCCGTTTGCGCGGGTCAAAGTTCGGCTTGCCAGCATTGATGACTTCGAGTCGATCGCCAGTTGAGTTAGTACGGTAGGTTGTCAGCGCACGGTTATTTTCTACTTCAGAAGTGCGGATCACGATCGCACCATCTTGCCGCTCAGCACCAAAAAATTCTTGATTGCTTGTAACGAAGGCTGTCAGGCTGAGATTTCCAAAAGCAGGAAGTTGTCGCCACAGGAACTTCTCTATATCCCTGCCGTTATTAAGGTCGATCCGGTTTTGTCTTCGTGCAGCTTCATAACTTTCAAATGCTTGAAAAGGAGTGGCAACCAAGTGAGTGAGATTTTGTGCGATGCGATCGCTCGTTTCGTTGCGCAACTGAGCTGCTACATCGTTCACTGCTTTCTGTCCATTCCTGAAGGAAAGATAACCGATAATACCCACTGCCCCCACTGTTTGAAGGACGAACGGTACAACTAATAGCGCTTGTAAAGGTACTTCTTTAAAGAGCTTGGGGAAGAAAGGACCCGATGATTCACTAGGCATACTGGCATTGTTTGGTTAATGGTATCAATAACAACGGTTGAGTTTAGCGGGGGCCGATCGCCTTTGCAGTATCACCAATCATCTTGATGCTGCCGCTGCAATGATTTGTCATACTGCGTCAACGCATATCTTTGCCTGAATGTCTTCTACAGCGATCGCCTTCACCGGAATTGAAATTACAAACTCTGTACCTTCACCTAAAGTTGAGTTGACTTCTAGACTGCCACAGTGTTTCTGGACTACGATTTGATGGGCGATCGCCAATCCCAGCCCTGTGCCTTGCCCCACGTCTTTGGTTGTAAACAAATGCTCAAAGATTTTTGGCTTCACCGCATCCGTCATGCCAATCCCATTATCCTGAATTCGGATCGCTACCTGAGATTCCGACAGTTGAGTTTTGACAGTAATCTGGTTGGGGTTGGCTTTAACCTGAGCAAAGCTGCGTCCTTTATTTGATTCCTCAAGGGCATCGATCGCATTTGCCAGCAGATTCATAAATACCTGATTCAACTGTCCGGCAAAGCATTCTACCAGTGGCAGATCGCCATAATCTGTGATGACTTGAATTTCCGGGCGAGATTCGTTGGCTTTGAGGCGATGTTTGAGAATCAAGAGCGTGCTGTCAATCCCGTCGTGGATATTGTAATGAATGGGGAGATCGCAATCCGAACGCGAGAATGTTCTTAAACTGGTGCTAATGGTGCGAATGCGATCGACTCCTTCTTGCATCGAATCGATCAATTTGGGTAAATCATCTTGTAAGTATTCCAAATCTATTTCCTCCACCATTGCCTGTAGCGAGGCACTTGGATAAAGGAGTTCTTTTTGGTATAAATCTATCAGTTTAAAGAGGTCTGTAATATAGTCTTGAGCGGGTTTCAGATTGCCAGCAATAAAGCCAAGCGGATTATTAATCTCGTGCGCGACACCCGCCACCAAATTGCCCAACGCAGACATCTTTTCTGTGTGGACTAACTGAAGCTGAGACTGTTGCAGTTGTGTGAGTGCTGCTTCTAAATCAGCCGTTTGCTCAGCTACACGCTGTTCGAGATTTTTAGTTAACTGCCGTAGCTGCAAATGAGTTTTCACCCGTGCTAGCACCTCTTGTTCTTGAAAAGGTTTGGTGATGTAGTCCACAGCACCCAGGACAAATCCTTTCACCTTACTGTCGGCATCGGAGAGAGCGGTCATAAAAATGATGGGAATACTGGCTGTTCTGGGATCTGCCTTCAGACGTTGGCAGGTTTCAAAGCCGTCAATTCCTGGCATTTGAATATCGAGCAAGATCAGATCCGGAGGATAAGCTCGGACTCTCTTAAGAGCGCGATCGCCATCGATCGCGGTTGCGACTTCGTACCCCGCATCACTTAAGGTTTCACAAACCACTTCTAAGTTTGCAGGGGTATCATCCACCACCAGAATTAATTCAGGACTAGACATCAGCTTTCTCCCTTGTGAGGTGTTCTTTCAGCAAGTCTTCAATCTCTTCGGCTTTAAATTGCTTCGCAAGTCGAATAACTTGTGAGGCAAAACTAGCGTAGTGAGGGTTAGAGCGAGCAATCTGCTCTGTGTGTTCTCGGAGCCGTTTTAAATTGCCTTTTTGGGCCATTTCTAGTAACGTCTTTAACTCCACAGTGGCAGGAAAAATAGTTATCTCTGAATTTTGTAATCCAGCCGTCGGAGTGGATGGCTGAGAATTACTTGATGTCGTTTCATATTTCCACTCCAATTTTAAATGAGTGGCTAAGAGGTTAAATAATTCGCTAACTTCCACTGGTTTTGCTAAGAAATCATTTGCCCCTGCCTCTAAACTCATCTGTCGATCGGCTTGTGCCACTGATGCAGAAGAGACAACGATCTTCTGGTGTTGCAAATCATTTGCACTGCGAATTTGTTTGAGCAGTTCAAAGCCGTCCATCACTGGCATCACCAAGTCTGTAATCGCTAAGTCAGGTTGAGACTGTCGGATTTTTTCCAATCCGGCTTGTCCATTTTCTGCCTCACTAAGTTGGAATCCTAGTGGCTCTAACAAGTTGACGAGAACGGCTCGGTTTTCCCAACGATCGTCTACCACAAGTATGCTGCGTCGTTGTCCTTCGTAACCAATAATTTGTTTTCCTGTTGCGATCGAGTTTTGCTGTGCCCAATCGGTGGCGATCGCCAGTTCCACCTCAAAAAAGAACTCACTGCCGACTTCGGGTTGGCTCTTAACTTGGATTTCTCCGTTCATGAGTTGGACAATTCTTTGGCTGATCGCCAGTCCTAAACCCGTGCCCTCGGCTTGGCGCTTGCGATCGCCCACTTGTTCAAAAGCCTGAAAAATTCGATCCAATTGATCGGGCGCAATTCCTACGCCCGTATCTTTAACTTGAAATTTGAAAGAGCGAGTGGACGGATTGGCATGATTATCAACTACGGCAACCTCGATCGTAACAGTACCTTTGTCGGTGAATTTAATCGCATTTCCCACCAAGTTGAGTAATACCTGACGCAGCCGTTTTTCATCTGCAAAAACCCCTTCCGGCAACTGCGGATCGGGCTCGTAAACGAAGTCAATGCCTTTTTGGTCAGCACGAATACGGCAGATTTCAGCCACACCTTGGAGGAATGAGGGAAAGTGAATCGCTTTAGGTGTGAGTTCTAGTTTGCCGGCTTCTATTTTGGACAAATCCAACACATCGTTAATCAGCGTCAGCAAATGAGAACCGCACTGGTAAATGACCTCTACCCCATGACGTTCTTTTGCTGGCAATGCGCTGCTGCGATTGAGGATTTGAGCATAGCCCAAAATACCGTTGAGGGGAGTGCGGAGTTCGTGACTCATGTTGGCGAGAAATTCGCTTTTTGCTTGGTTCGCGCTATCAGCTAGCAGTTTTGCTTCTTGCAGTTCTGCGGTGCGTTCCTCAACCCGACTTTCCAGTTCGATAAAGGAGGTTTTGAGTTGACCTGCCATCTGGTTAAAGGAATCTGCCAGCGATTCTAATTCACTAATGCCTTGCACGTGAAGTGTTTGATCTAACTGTCCGAAGCTAATAGCCTGACTGGCTTTTTGTAGCTGCAAAATCGGTTTGGTAATCCAACGCGAAGTTAACAAACCCAGTATAGTCGTAACCGCCAAAGCCCCTAGACACAGCAAAATGGTGGTGCGAGTATTGGCATTGATTTGTGCCATAAAATCAGATTCAGGCACCACAACCACGCTCAACCAGTCGATATTTCGTTCGTCTTTAATGGGTGAAACTTGAACAAACTGCCGCTGATTTGCCAGCATAAAATCAAGCTGTTGACTTTGTTGAATGTCGGTAAAGTTGCCCAACCGATCGAGGATTGCTTGCGCTGTGGCACGAATTACAGAATTTTCAGACTTCTCGGCGGGAATTTGTTGCAAATCGTCATTTTTCACGTCAATGATGTAAGGCTCTTTGATAGTTGAACTTGCAATCAGATTACCGGACCGATCGATAATAAAAGTTTGACCCGTCTGCCCCACCTTTAGCTCACTCAGAAAGCGATGAATCTTGCTAGTCCGAAAAACACTATTTTGAACCCCCAACAACGTTCCATCCTCGCTATAGATTGGCTGGTATAGGGAAATTGCAGCCTCTTTAATGCCCTGGCCTAGGAAGGGCTTTGTCCAGCCAGGTTTTCCGGTTTCCTGTGCAAGCCTATACCAAAGTCGTTTCAGCGGGTTAAAATCTCGTTGAATTTCGATCGGAGCAATCTGTTGACCTCGATCGTCTAGGCTATAAATTGAGCGCTGCGGGAGATTCTCTTTGCCAATCCGAGAAACGATACTTCCATCTATTAGCTCCTCTATCGAGACGCTCGTGCCGTCAGGCTTGGCAATCGTCATTTGTTCGATGAGGTCTTGCCTGACTAACAGCCATAGCATCTGCTCCAGTTTCGCTAGATCGGTTAAATCTAACTGTTTTTCCTGAGCCGCAGCCACAATTACTTGTCCGGCAATATAAGGTTGTTCCAAATAATTCAAAACTTGCAGGTTGAGGCGATCGCTCATCTCTTGTCGCAACTGACTGGCAACATCATTGACTGCCTTCTGTCCATTCCGCAGGGAAATATATCCCGTTAATCCAACTGCTACGAAGATTTGTAGTACAAACGGGACAATCAAGAGCGATCCCAGGGAAAGTTTGCGCTTAAGTTTAGATAGATTCAGGGATGAGTTTGGCACAGACATGGTAGTGGCTTCTATAGAAAATATACTTGAGGAATTGCTAGCTTGATGTTCAATCCACCTTGGTAGAGCTTTCAAGGTGCTTAAATTCCTGGCTAGACACCGACGCTAACAATTAATGTCGTGCCTCAAACTAGCAGTCGCATTAGTAAGTTGCGAGTAGTTTTCTTTTGTCA
The DNA here is from genome assembly GCF_036704885.1 of Microcoleus sp. F4-D5. Taxonomy (NCBI): domain Bacteria; kingdom Bacillati; phylum Cyanobacteriota; class Cyanophyceae; order Oscillatoriales; family Microcoleaceae; genus Microcoleus; species Microcoleus sp. F4-D5. Next base: position 51,620 of record NZ_JAUBSX010000034.1, read on the forward strand.
CGGAAGTACAACAATCGGTGAGTTGGTTGATGTGCCGTTGGTTGGTGGAGTGGCTGGGAGGCTGCGATCGGCTTGGATCTGTTAGCCGACTTTTTTTGTAGTAAATCGGGCGATCGTTCTGGCTCAATTTTAAAGGCGATCGCGCTTCACCCACAATCTCTCAACCCAATTCCCATAGAAGACTACCGCTTACATAAAATTGCAGAGAAAGCCTATGGCTTCTAGTCGTGCGATTAATCTACTTACCGTTTAGGGTCAGTCCTTTTCAGTCTAAACCGCACCCTCCTAATCCGATCTCTTAGCACAACTGGTTTGATTTCTCACTTGTCGATCGCAATTTTTATTTAATAATTTTTTCTCTTCTTGAGTGATGCAAAACGTAATCAATACATCGGGCTTGGGCATTGACAGATACTACAGCTAGAGATAGCTTAATTATACTGCTTAGGGTATTGAACTACTTTACCCTCTAGAAACAAGTCAGTATTTGTAGATTTTGGAGAAAAAGAATTAACTGTGAGGCCCCGCGCTGCGACTTCTTTTGCAAACGCCCCTGTTAACTGCTCTACTCCTACTTTAGTTACTGAGTAAACGCCATCAGTCGGCAACATCAAACTGGTAGCAGACGCAGAAAAATTGATTGCCCGTCCGCGATCGTCAAGCCGAGTTGCGGCGTCTTACAAACCTAGAAAAACGCCTTTGACGTGGATTTGAAAAAGCGGAACGTTATAGGTAGAGCGCGATCGACTGTATCAATATTTCAAAGTTACCTGTAGAGCGTTATTAAACTCGATTTGCTTGCTCCCACATTTTCACTAAATCCAGTCTTAAGCTGCTAAAGTTTGTCACCTTTAGTTTATTTTTTATGGTTTTAATAAATTAGTTTAACAAATAAATTTATCAAGCCAGCAATTCACTCACAGCTACGCTAAAACCTGCAAGTACCCTTTGAGTGTTAACAACTTCATCCGCATTAAACAACTGCCAGCGTTGCCCTGCATTCACAAATATTAATCTAGCTTCAGTCCACAGCAACCAAACTTCTAAACATCCCGATTCCAAATATTCTTGAGCTTTTGCAAATAACTCTTCACCGCTATCTTCGGGGGAAGCAACTTCCGCTATCAAAGGAAAACTTTGGGAAAATGCTGTAAAATTGCCTGATTCTGGCAGCAGTTCAGGAGTAATGTAAGCAACATCGGGACGGCGACCCTGCTTGCTAGTGCGGCAAAGTATTTCGGTAAGAACTTCTCCTCCCTGTCCGCTGGAGTCTTTATAATTTCCCCAGAAACGGGCTAATTTAGATTGAGCTAGACTGTGCTTGAATGTCATTCCTGTTTTCTCCACTAAGTTGCCGTCAACCCATTCCATTCTATCAGGAGGCTTGACTAAAAACTCTTCTAGAGATATGACTTTTTCTGGCTGAGATTGTGGGGGAAATTCGGGTATATTTTCTAATTTGAAATGTGATTCATGCTCTGAGTTTTTGTCGGCATTTTTGGGTGTAATTATAGTAGCTTTCATGCTAGCAACCTCTATTTAAGGATTATAATTGTACAAGCGATCGCTCTCGCTCGCATTTTATGACATGATTGAAATTGGTAGATTTTGTCTGTTCAAGTTAGCCCAATAATTTATATATCATAGCAATAAAGAAAGGTGACTTTCATGATTCTCTCAAACCGTTTTTCTGAAGCCCTCACCTATGCCGCCGAATTGCACGGTACCCAAGTTCGCAAAGGTTCGGGCGTTCCCTACATTGCCCATTTGTTGGGGACTGCTAGTATAGCTTTAGAATATGGGGCTTCGGAAGATGAGGCGATCGCAGCTTTGCTTCACGATGCGATCGAAGATCGAGGCGGCCCCACCACCCGCGAAGCCATCCGCCGCCGATGCAGGCGATACCGTCACAGCGATTGTAGACGGCTGTAGCGACAGTGACGAGACGCCAAAACCCCCTTGGCGTCAGCGAAAACAAGCCTATATCGATCGCATTTCTACAGCTTCTGGCTCGGTCAGATTAGTCTCGGCTGCCGATAAACTTTATAATGTTCGATCGATCCTGAAAGATTCCCGTCAATTGGGCGACGTTGTTTGGGAACGCTTCAAAGGTGGTAAAGAGGGTTCTCTCTGGTATTATCGTTCTTTAGTAGAAGCATTCCGCAAAGCTGAGTTAACGCCTATAGTTGAAGAATTAGACCGCACAGTTTTAGAATTGCAACAGTTTTCTGAAGGCTGAAGACTGAAGGTAAAAATCACTAATTATCAATTACCAATTACAGTCACAAAATGGCAAATGTTCGCTTAGAAAATATTACCCGACGCTACCAAAACGTCACCGCGATCGAAAACATCAGCTTCAAAATTCCGGACGGGGAATTTTGGGTATTAGTCGGGCCATCCGGCTGCGGGAAATCGACAATTATGCGGACAATTGCAGGTTTAGAAACCGCAACTTCCGGTAATCTTTACATCGGAGACAATTTAGTTAACAACATTCCGGCGAGACAGCGCGATGTAGCAATGGTGTTTCAAAATTACGCGCTTTACCCGCACATGACTGTCGCAGAAAATCTGGCTTTTGGATTGCGGATGCGGAATGTTGACCCGACTAAAATTCAAGAACGAGTTGAAACAGTAGCCCGATCGCTCTCGATCGACCACCTCCTCAAGCGCAAGCCCAAACAGCTATCAGGCGGACAGCAGCAGCGGGTAGCACTGGGAAGGGCGATCGCCCGCGAACCGAAAGTATTCCTTTTAGATGAACCGCTTTCTAACCTCGACGCTCAACTGCGAGACGACACTAGAGCCGAACTCAAACAACTGCATCAACGGCTGGGAATTACCACAATTTACGTCACCCACGACCAAGTGGAAGCTATGACTTTAGCTGATAAAATTGTCGTCTTAAATGGGGGAAAAATTCAACAAATTGGAGACCCGCAAAGCATTTATGCTAAACCAGCCAACCGCATGGTTGCCACATTTTTAGGCAATCCCGCCATGAACATTTTACCTGTAATTTATACTAACGAATCCTTTCAAGTAGGAAATCAAGCTTTAGCCTGTCCGCCCTCGATTCAGAAAAAATTGCAGCCGAGAGAAGGACAAGGATTTGATTTGGGTCTCCGTCCAGAAAATATAGAAATCTTTACGCCGCAAACAGCAGAAGATGATGATTTGAAAACCGATGTTTGGGCTTTAGAAAAAGTTCCTCTCGATGTAGAGGTAAAAGTAGTGGAACCTCTGGGGCGAGAAACTTTAATCCGGGCGAGTTTGCCTTTGTTGAGCGCGGAAACTAATGTACAGTTACAAATACCTGCGAGTGTTCGCTTGCGATCGGGCGATCGCCTCAAGGTACAGCTTGATTTCAATCGATTATTTATCTTTGACCCCTCCACCGGTGAGGCGCTGTATCCTTAACTGGATTGAAGAGGACTTAGGCACGGGCGATCGGCAACCGGGTTTTTTGAGTCGCAGTGCATAAGTCCTCTTCAATCTAAAATCTAAAATTTAAAATCTAAAATACACTGACCCTTCCAGTGAAGAGGTATCTATTCCTAGTTATAAAACTTTACACTTGACATTTATTAATTTACGAAGTAATGATACTATTAGTCTTGGCAAGACCAAAAACATCCCTCCAAAAGCAGATATTTCCTGACTCGGGGCGCGGGCGATCGACAACTTCGCATCTTCCCTCCTCAAGAAGCGGCAAGCCCGCCGCATTTTAGCAACTTGCGACCAAAAACTCGGAAAAACTTCTAGCGGCATTTTTAGATGAATTCAGACAACCTGCCTCAAATGCTGCAAACAGGATTTCACCTAACTTTAGGTGCAACTTCCTTTTTAATTGAGACATTGCAAGATCCATTAAAGCGAGAAGAAAATCTTGACAAACTGAAGTCAGATTTGGGCGAGCTCGCGCACGAACTCCTGGAAAAAGGAGAAATGACCGATCGAGAAGCCCGGAATTTTGTAGATACTATTTTCTCTCAACCGAGCGCTCGGAAGAATGCAGAGAGCGAATCTGTATCGCCCAAACAATCGGATGTAGCGACTGATGCTCCTCCCGAGTCGGTTGTACAACCTGACGTAAAGCTAGAGATTCAAGAATTAACTGCACACATGGCAGCGCTCAGGGCCGAGTTGGAAACTTTGCGTGTCAAAAATTCCCAGGATTAAAGAATCAAGAGTCTTTAATACAGCCGGAGTTTTCTTGCAAAGTGATTTGCAAACTTATTTAAAAGAACCAACCTTTAGTCATTGTCCCAGTTTTCAGAACCAATCAGGTCGGCGATGCGATCGCGCAGCAAGAAGTCGCATTTTTCTAACTCGCACTCCACGCAAGCCCATTCCCGAGGAGGGATGAATTGGCACAGCGTGTAGATAGGCTGTTGCCTGCTCAACACGCCCTCGTGTACGAGGTGGCGGGCTTCATCTTGGATCACATCTAAAGAGTATTGGATTTTGATAGTGGACTGAATCATAATGCGCCCTCAAGGTTTTAGTAAAAAAAAAATTATGGCCCTGCTAATAATATAATCCAAAATTCCGGATATGTAAGTTAAATTTTGTCAGTATACTGGTATACAATTTATACTTGTCAATTTAAAAAACTTATAGGAATGATTAGTAAGTGATTCGATTTGTCTTGGGATTTTGGCCGCAACTTTTCCGGGCTAGCAAGCCCATCTACTACAAAGCTCAATTCAAAATTTAGGAACCCCCGCCCGATTCCCGGTTTCTGGATGCTTCGCCGCCAAAGGCAAAATTATTTCTTGCAAGAAACCGGGTTGATGAATTTAAGTCCTGACGCAGCAGCAAAAGAAAGATTTAGGAGTCCGGCAATTCAAGCATTGCCCGTGGTGTCAATTCCAAACAGCACTTCTATAGCCAGAGATTGCGCTACGGGCATCTGCCCGAAACAAAATATATAAGGAATACTCGGAGGCAAGTGCGGCAAAAATTGCTCTAAAACGTAGGGACTTCCATAAATTAGAACAGCTTGCAGTTCTCCCGTTTTTAATAATTTCTTAAACAAATCTCGAGCTGCTTGGGTCAAACCAGCACTGCCTCGGAAGCAATTACCGCGAATGAAAATTTGCAGCAGTGTCGGAGAAAAATTCTCTGCACCTGTATTATCCGCGAGCGCACAAGTGCGATCGTCAATCAGTTGCAATTTGTAACCAAACTTTTCGGGTAGGGCGATCGCCGGAGTGTGGTTTCCCAAAAACTCGCACCCCAAAACATCATCTACAACAATCAAATTCCGCAAAAGCTGGTTTTCTGGGGGTTTTGGCACCTGCAAAGGTAGATTTCCGCCAAATTTCAAAGAATCTCGCAAAATATCGGCAGCAGTTGCCCTCGCATCAGGAGTTGCCAGCAAACTTAAGTCGATCGAGTCGATCGATTCTAGATTCTTGCTCCCCCCCTTAGCAAGTGGGGGTTGGGGGGCGTCAGAAATCGGCAAACCCACCTTTATTTTCGCTTCCCAAATTCGCTTGACAGATTCTTTGATTTGTGATATGCAAAGCCGCCCTTGAGTGACAGCTTCGCAGACAGCGAGAATCGCCCCTTCCGGGTCAAGGGGCATCAGCAAAACATCAGCACCAGCCTCAGCAGCCAAAACAGCAGCTTCATTAGCGCCGTACTTATTGGCGATCGCACCCATCACCAAAGCATCCGTCACGATCAAACCTTCAAATCCCAACTCTTCTCGCAGCTTCCCGATCAAAATTTTGCGAGAAAGAGTAGCAGGAAACTCCGCATCCCAAGCCGGAATCAGCAAGTGAGCACTCATCACAGCATCGACCCCAGCAGCCATCGCCTCGACAAAAGGAGGTAACTCAACCTCAGCCAATCTCGCTGGCGAATGCGGCAAAACCGGCAATTCCAAGTGAGAATCAACCGCCGTGTCGCCGTGGCCGGGAAAATGCTTAGCTGTAGTCAAAACCGGGTGTTGGCCTGCGCCCCGAATAAAAGCAGCGGCTAATTTCCCGACAATTTCCGGTGTCTCGCCAAAAGCGCGGACGTTAATCACAGGATTGTCGGGATTGTTGTTAACATCAACCACCGGTGCGAGAACCCAATTCAGACCGATCGCCCTAGCTTCGATCGCAGTGACAGCGCCCATTTGTTCGGCATATCGATCGGCTTTACCGGCATCGTGTCGCCCCACTTCGGCAATTGCCATCGGCGGCCCGAACCAAGTCGCCCCCGCGAACCGCTGGCCTACACCTTCCTCAATATCAGCCGCCAGCAGCAGGGGAAACTTGGCCCAAGATTGCAATTGGTGCGATCGAACCGCCAACTCCGCAGCACTTCCCCCGACCAAAATCACCCCACCGACGCCCAAATTTTCCAGATAATAGCGGAGTTTGCTGGCAGTTGGTTCCCATTCGGGATAGCGAATTTGGTGGTCGAACAAGCAGCCGGAAGCGCGCACCACGAACATCTGGGCAACCAGTTCAGGTAAGGAAAGATTGTCAATCATTCGATTTTAGATTTTAGATTTTAGATTTTAGATTTTAGATTTGGGAATCGGGCATCGGGAATCGGCCAAACAGGGAATCGGGCATTGGCCAAACAGGGAATTTTCCCTATCTCCTTCTCTTCCCCTCTTCCTTCTTCCCTCTTCCTTCTTCCCTCTCGCTTCAATCGGGACTTTCATCCTCAGCGAATTCTTCCTCGGGATCTAGAATGCCCGGTTTGCGATCGGCAGAAAGCTGATTCAGCAGTATCAACATTTTATCGCCGCGTTCCAAAGAACGGTCTTCGAGAAAAATCACTTCCGGCGTCCGGCGCAGTTGCAATCGTTGGCCCAACTGGCTGCGGACGTAGCTAGTAGCAGATTTCAAACCCTCCATAGTCTCGGCCTTCGCCTCATCAGTACCGTAGATGCTGACAAAAATTTTTGTATGCTGAAGGTCTCCCGAAACAATTACATCGGTAACGCTAACCATACCGGCACCTACCCGATCGTCCTTAATGCCGTTCAGCAACATCAGGCTGACTTCCCGTTTAACCATTGAAGCTACACGCTCAATGCGACGACTTGTAGCCATAGCAACTATCCCCTACTTTTATATCAGCCATTTTCTATCAATTCTTAGTTTGGCACAAAGCTGTAGGGGCGAGTTCTGTCAAAAGTGCGCCACAATGAATTTTGGCTGGCCTAGCCGTGCCAAGATCGCCTATGAACAGCAAAAAAATATGGAAAAAGAATTTTCGATCGGTCAAAAAGTCAGAGTTGTGGCGATGCCGCCTTACGTCAAAACTGCCGAACCGATGCCGATGCTGCGGCCTGCGAATTTAATTGCGATCGGCGCTGAAGGTGTTGTGATCGATCGGCGTCCCGGCAATTATTGGGGCGTTCGCTTTGAAAAAGGTGCTTTCTTGTTAGACAGTCAGTACATTGAAGCGGCGGAAAATAATGTATGAGGTAATCGATCGCGGGGAATGGGGAATGGAGAATTTATAGCGCAACTCATTGGTAACAAGTTAAGTTAAGAAAGCATTTGTCAATCAGCAATTATGCTCGAGATTTACTCGGATTTTGAACCCAAAACAGAGATTTGGGCGATCGTGCGATCGTGCCGAGGGTAATATTTATATTTACTCCCTCTCAAATCGTGAATTTTCCACTCCTAAAAAAGCAGTTTTTTGAGTAATATTACTGATTGACAAATGCAATAAAGTCTTAAATTGTTACCCATGAGCGCAACTTAAAATCTCCCTTTTCTTTCTTCCCCAGTCCAGGACGCATCGGGGCCCGTGCGAAACCGGGTTTTTGACGCCCGCGTGGGGTCTACAACCCGTCTTTTCATAAAAAAACCCGGTTTCTCAACAATCGTGCGATCGCGAACTGTTCCCTCAACATCAATCCGTTAAATCCTCTACATTCCTCGTTGCCGAACTTCATTCTCGAACAGTTCGCGATCGCACTAGAGAATAAAATCCGGTCGATCGTTGTCGCGATCGAACGTATACGACCAAATTACGTGCAGAAACCGGTTTTTTGCCGCGAACTGTTCAACAAGCCAGCTTTGCCTCAAAAGCCAAAGAATTAACAGGAAACTCCCCCAAAGCTTGCTCTAAACTAGGAGATGTGAAGTTACAAGGTTGAGGCTTGCCCAAATGATAACCTTGAGCGTAATCTACCCCAAGTTCATTGAGTTTATCCATAATTGTTTGATTTTCGACATACTCGGCAATAGTTTTAATTCCCATGACGTGAGCAATTTTGGTAATAGCTTCCACCATTGCGATATCAATAGGATTGTCGGCAATATTCTTAATAAAATTGCCGTCTATTTTTAGATAATCAACAGGTAAACTTTTCAGGTAAGCAAAGGAAGACATCCCGCTGCCGAAGTCGTCCAAGGCAAACTGGCATCCTAGTTCTTTGAGTTGCCAAATCAAGCTGGCAGCCTTGCTGAGATTACCGATCGCTACGGTTTCTGTAATTTCAAAACAAATTATTTGCGGCGGTATTTGATGGATGGAAAACTGCTCCTGAATAAACTCGATAAACTTTTCTTCGTTGAGGCTGTCCCCAGAAAGGTTGATTGAATAAAGGCTGGGATATTGACCTAATGAGGCTTGTGAATTAGACATGGAGGAGCAAGCGGGCAAGGTAACTATTTTATCGCTGTCTGCTCCGGGGTTTTGGACTAATAAATTGGCAGTGAAAATTTTAGATAAATTCCTAAATAAAGTGCTAATTACCCAGCGGTCGATCGCGTGCATCAAGTTGTAGCGTTCGGCCGCCGGAATAAAAGCCATGGGCGACACCAACTGACCGGTTTCAAGTTGGAGGCGGAGCAGGATTTCGCAGTGGGTTCGGGTAGTTGGAGAGTTGAGCAAATGTACGATCGGCTGAGAGTACAAGCGAAAGCGATTCTCTTCTAAAGCTTGATTAATTTGCACAACCCACTGGGTTTCGCCGTGCTGTTTGATTAATTCTCGATCGCCCGCTTCATAAACCTGCACACGGTTGCGGCCTTTATTTTTAGCAGCGTAGCAGGCAATGTCGGCCGCGCTCAAAAGTGCAGATGTCGATGCTGTTTTGGGATTAATTGCTACCAAACCGATACTGACGCCGATCGAAAAAGTTTTTTCCTGCCACCCAAACCGGAATCCCTGAATGCTTTGCAGCAGCGATTCTGCAACATCCAATCCTCCTTCGACGGGACGATCGTACAGGAGTACGGCAAATTCATCGCCGCCGAGACGCGCCAAAATATCGGTTTTGCTGATATGACTTTTAAATAGCTGGCTGACTTGGCGCAGCAGTTCGTCGCCTGCAGCGTGACCGGAAGTGTCGTTAACTATTTTGAAGCGATCGAGATCCAGGTAAAGCATCACGTGTTCTTGCCCGTAACCTTGAGCGCCGTGCAGGGCGTGCTCTAGCTGGTACTCAAATTCCCGGCGGTTGACTAATTGCGTCAGGGGGTCATGAGTTGCCTGCCAGGTGAGTTGCCGCGCTTGAGTTCGGACTTGGGTGACATCTCGGAACACAACGACGGCCCCGACTATTTCACCGTTGCTGGCGTGGATGGGGGCGACGCAGTGGTCGATCGCAAATTCGCGGTTGTTGCGGGCAATCAGCAAGCTGTTTTGACCTTGGTCAACAATCCGACCTTCGCACAAAGCCATTTCAGCGATATTTTCGACCGGCATCCGGGTAGTTTCGTCAACTATTCTCAGGACGCTGGCGAGGGGCAAACCTTTAGCTTCCGAGGTACACCAACCCGTAAGTTTTTCGGCAACTGGATTAAGAGTGGAAATGCAGCCGTCGGCGTCAGTAGCGATTACGGCATCGCCGATCGATTGTAGAGTAACCTGAGCGAGTTCTTTTTCTTCAAAAAATGCTTGTTCCATGCGCTTGCGCTCGCTAATATCCCGCTGCACCGACACCCAGTGGGTAACGTTCCCGAACTCGTCAGCAACGGGTACGCTGTTGAGTTCCACCCAATAAGTTGAACCGTCTTTGCGGTAGTTAATCAATTCCAGGCGTAGGGGTTCTCGGCGAGAGAAAGTACGGCGAATTTTAGCGACCTGGGTCGGGTCGCTTTCTGGGCCGCGCAAGCAACTGGGCGTTTGTCCGATGATTTCTTCGGGTAGGTAGCCCGTCATTTGAGTAAAAGCTTCGTTGGTATAGATGATGCTGGGATCGGAAATATCGCTGTGTCCGGCATCCATAATAACGATCGCGTCGTTAGCGTTAACTACCGCAGATTCTAGAAGTTTCAGCCGCGCCTCGGCCCGCACGCGGGTAGCGATTTCGCTTTCTAGTCGGGCGTTAGTCAAGCTGAGGGATGCGATGGCTTTTTGCAATTCGCTAGTCTGTTCTATGACTGAATCGTGCAGAACATCGATCGACCCTGACATTTCCATCGGGTCAAGTACCCGCAGTAAGTTGCTTTGAGTGACTATTCCCAGGAGTTCTCCCCGTTCCCCCGTTACTACCAACCTGCGGACTAAACGCTGGCGCATTTCCAGATGAGCTACCCACAGCGAGTCTTCTTGCTTGAGACTAAATAAGGGGGTACTCATCACAGTTTGGGCGATCGTTTGCGACAAATCTATATCTAAAGCTTGAAATTCCACAATATCCCGTTCTGTGACTATACCTACTGGAATGGGGAACGGCAAATTCATCGATAATTCTGTTGATTCTGTAATTACCACGCAGCTAACCCGGTGCTGCGCCATCAACTCGGCTAAACTCCTAACTGAGGCCGATCGAGGCGCTTGAATGACTTGTGCGGTCATTACTTCTTTCACGCTGCGCATTTTTAAGATATTTGCCGGTTGCAGCATAGCTTGGCGAATGCTTTCCGGCGTAATTACTCCTAAGAGTTGACCGTCGCTGTCCAATATTGGCAAATGGTTAATTCTTCCTTGGCGCAGCAGAATTAGGGCGCTGAAAATGTCTTGAGTCTCGGATTTTGTCAGAGTTGCTGCCGGCTGCCTCATCACTTGTGCGATGCTGACACCTTTTAAGTTTTTGCCCGAAGCAATCAAATCGACAAGATCCCTCTCGGTGAATATTCCTTGCAATTGAGAATTTTGAGCGCAGTGCGAGGAAAATTTTTCGAGGGATTTTTCCACGACAAAGACGCAGATACCTGTGGCGTCTCTGAACGCGCTTGAGGTGGGCGGATTTACGATTTCTGTTAGTTGCTGGTAGATATCGCTTGGTGGAATGTCTGCGTTTAGAGAGCAACTTCCGCGCCATTGGCCCATCAGAGTAATTACTTCTGCTAGTGGAGTATCGGGCGCAACTGTCAAGGGTGAGCGGTCAATTACTTGATCTAATGTTGGCAGATACTTGGAGGAATCGTTTTTGATCATATTTAATTTAGTTTTGCGATCGCGTTGATTCTGCGACATTCCAAAAAAGCCCTGCTTTCCAAGCACTACGTGGATTTTGACAGCGCTGCTGAGACGTAATTAAAATTTATTGTTAAAAATGCACCCCATCTTTGACTGGGGATCTAGCCCGTGAGGGGTCTCCCTCTACCTATAAAGTTAGAAGGTTATGTTTATTTTAAGTTAAATTTTCTGTCGGCTGACACTTTTATTAAAAATAATGTGTTTGTTGTGAAGTTTTTGCGATAAAATCAAATCATAGCATCATCCATTGCATCCCTAATCATATCCATCCTCAGAAATACACGTCTGTTGCCTGTCTTTGCTAGCCTGGAAAAGGTTACTACAAAAAAGCACTGTATTAAGTCCGGCAGTGTTAAGTTTTGCGAAATTTAGTTTGGCGAGCTTTTCGAGACCATCTGTAGGTGGTAGAGGGAAATCGATGTCACAGTCGGTCTGTGAATTCGATCGCAACTGGCGAAAACAACTGTGGTAAGATTGTAGGTATAAAGACAAGAACTGAAACAGACAGTCTGGTGAGGAAAAGGGATTATGAAACGCCATCTATTAGCCGCTACATTTTTAATCACTCCCCTACTGTTGGCCGACCCGGCTCGCGCTGAAAATCCCGCTGATGTCCAACAGTTATTGTCAACGGGGCAATGTTTTCAGTGCGACTTGACAGGAGCAGATTTAACGGGAGCCCATTTAATTGGTGCTGATTTGAGAGAAGCAAATTTACGAGGTGCAAACCTATCTAGTGCCAACCTCGAAGGTGCTGACTTGACGGGTGCTAACTTGACGGGTGCTAACTTAACCGCAGTTTTCCTGACTAATGCCAGTTTAAATGACGCAGACCTCGATCGGGCAAATCTGACCGCAGCCATCATTAACACCGCTGACGTATCCGGCGCATCAATGCAAGATATGACAATCACTGATGCCAAAATTTACAATACCCAAATCGGGGTCGGCGGTAGTTACGACCAGTGAACTCAGTAAAAGAATGAAAACTGCCAATTTTCAGTTTAAAACCCGGTTTTTCCCCAGAAACCGGGTTTTTAGTTTTTGTGTAGGGTGGTCAGGAACCTCACATTTTCTCTCGTATCTCAAACGAACCGTCTGACGCACCCTACTACTAGCGCTACAAACCCAAATCAACCGCAATGCGGTGCGCGCAAGCAAACCCAGAAAACGCCACCGCATTTAAACCCTGTCCGGGAAAGGTACTGTCACCCACACAATACAAACCTGGCATAGAAGTTCGATTAAACGGCATTCCCAGCAAACCCATTAACTTGTGTCGCGGAATCGGTCCGTAAGTTCCGTCTTCGCGCCCCAAAAAGCGCCGGTGAGAACGCGCTGTCCCCACTTCCATATAATCCAAACCGGCATCTAAACCGGGAAAAATCTTTTCTAATCTTTCAATAATTCTCCCTCCCGCCTCTTCCTTTTTATCCTCGTATGCCTGTTGCGAAAGTCCTTCCCACTCTTCCATCCAACTCGATGTAAAAGCATGAACGATGTGATATCCTGCGGGAGCTAAATCCGGGTCTAGGACGGTCGGAACTGACACCAAAACTGTTCCCTCCGGCGCTTCCATTTTGTCCCAATCTTCTAACAAAATGTGGTGGCAGGCACTACCGGCAGGGATTGCGCTTGCTTCTACTCCCAAATGCAGACTCAAGAAACTGGGGGCTTTTTGATAGCGCTGCTGCCATTTCTTTTCACTCGCGGGCATCTCTTCCGCAGGCAGCAATTTCTCGAAAGTATCCCACCGCGTGGCGTTAGAAACTATCCGCTTTGCCCGGTAAACTTCGCCGGTTGCTAGCTCAACTCCGACAGCGCGACCGTTTTCTGTAATAATTTTTTTCGCCTTAGCTTTGTATTGAATTTTCCCGCCGCATTTTTCTAATCCTTCGACTAATTTTTGGGCGATTTGACCGACTCCACCTTTGGGATAATTGATGCCACCGTAATGTCTGTCGGAAAATACCATTCCGGCATTAATCATCGGCGTCAAGTCTGCGGGTACTACAGACCAGTAGTAGCATTCCATGTCGATAAATTTCAGCAAAGTAGGGTCTTTTATGTAGCGCCGCGCAATGTCGCCAGTATTTTGAGGCAGATATTTTACTAATCCCAAACAGGCTAAAGGATTCTGAAAAAAGACTCGAACCAGATATCCGGGTTCTTCTAGGGATAGCAATTCCATCCCGTTGAGGCAGTTGAAGACACTCCAGCATTCGCCGTAAAATTTGTGGATTCCTTCGCGTTCGTGAGGGAACCTGTCAGTTAATTCTTGCAAGTATTTCTCATAAGGTTGGGGAACTTCAAGTTCCAAGCCGTCGGGTAAGTGATAGTGAAGCTGTACGGGGTCGGGAATAGTTTCTAGGGTGACGTTGACTGCTTTGAGGGCGCGGGTGAGGAGGTTGGTGGTGCCGCGCTGTCCGAAGCCAAAAATCATGGAGGCCCCGACATCAAATCTGTAGCCTTCTCTATCGAAATATCCAGCGCTACCCCCGGGAATTGTATAGCTTTCGAGCACTAAAACTTTGGCTTTCTTAGCGGCTAGCTGGGTGGCTGTCACGAGTCCGCCAATGCCGGAACCGATGACAATTACATCAAACTCTTGCTCTGTTGGGCGGGAATTGGGAGAAAATAACTGGGATTGGGTAGGAGCTGACATTGGGTTAAAAATCTTAATAATTTCCATAATATTACAGTCGATCGCTCTACAAGGAAGAAGGCACGACACGGATTTTGAGACGGATACACGGATTAATTATTAATTGTCAGGCATTCGTCAGATGTTGAAGGCAGATGTTGAACGAATATTAATTACCCTATTCCCTCTTCCTTCTTCCCTATCTCTCATCCCAACGCCCCATGCCCCAGCTTCAAAAAAATGCGGGAACAGTCTACCATTGCCGACTGCCCCCGTCTGCCGATCCTTTGAGAGGAGAACACTAAAAATCACTATAGCCTTGTTGCTAATTAATGTCAATACTATTAGAAAAATATTTCAATAAGCTGATGGAGGTCGATCGGCGAATGGGTTTTAAGGGACGGCTTGTGCTTGTCGCAACACTCCGGCAGGGGTTTCAACCCCTGCCTAAAAGCTGAAGTCCTTTGAAAAGGACTAAAGAGAAAACTAAAGTTGAGGTTTATTTGGTTGCTGTTGAGTCGTCTTTAGATGCAGGCTAGCTGTGAGGCGGGGGTTTGAAGCCGCGACTGCAATCTTGAAGATGTCGATTCTCATTCTCTGGCTTGTATGCACCCTCAAGGATGTGATAAGTTGCACAGAGCGATCGACGATCGCCGGTTGGCGTTAGCTTTCGCGATCCGAAGGAAAGCGCTCGAAGAAGATCGACCGCACCGCATAAAATCCCTCAAACCTAGCAATCTCCCCAATTTTCTAATGTCCCTGCAACTGCGCGTTTACGTTCCTCCGCATCCGTTAATTAAACACTGGCTGGCTGTTGCCCGCGACGCCGCCACCCCATCGGTACTTTTCCGTTCTGCGATGACAGAATTGGGAAGGTGGCTGGCTTACGAGGCGATTCGAGAATGGCTGCCGACAGTGGAAACCACTGTGCAGACGCCTTTGGCAGAATGTCCGGCGACTTTTATCAACCCGGAAGCTCCTTTAGTTGTGGTACCGATTTTGCGGGCGGGTTTGTCACTGCTCGAAGGAATTCAGACGGTTGTGCCGCTGGCTTCGGTTTACCACCTCGGCATGGCAAGGAATGAGGAGACGCTGGAACCGACTTGTTATTTGAACAAATTGCCAGCGCAGTTTAACCCGGAAACGCGGGTGATAATTAGCGAGCCGATGCTGGCGACTGGCGGGACGATTGTAGCGACAATGCAGGAATTGACTTCACGGGGAATTGACCCAAACTTGATTCGGATTATCTCTGTGGTGGCTGCTCCTCCGGCTTTGAAGAGGCTGAGTGCAGACTACCCGAGTTTGATTATTTACACGGCAACGATCGACGAAATCGTCAACGAACAGGGCTTTATCGTACCTGGTTTGGGAGATGCGGGCGATCGAACTTACGGCACGTAAACCACTCACTCAGTCAATTTTAGATTTTAGATTTTAGATTTTAGATTGACTCGACAGATAAATCTGGGTGCTTGTATCCCTTGTTGGGTGCAGTGAGTTGTTCCAGGAATCAGTTGCTGAAATCTCCGGGTAAAAAGATGACCCTGGTTTGGTAAAAGCAGGCACAGAGACAGTTAGAATCAAAAGTACAAGTCAAAAATAAATAGCGTTTAGCACTCATTGCCCGTGAAACTTGATTCTGTTCCGCCAAGCTTGTCTGCTTCTGACTCAGTAAACCCCAAGTATGATTTGCCGCAACAGGTACAAATACAACTAAAAGAGGCTTCTGAGATTTGTGCTGATTTAACCCCAGAGCCCGCTGAACTCTCAGTGACTGTAAATCCCGATATTTGTCAGGAACAAAAGAAACTGAAGCCCAAGCACTGGGCAATTTTTGTTTCGACTTTTGCAACTATTTTTTTAGCTGAAATTGGAGACAAAACTCAGCTCGCGATTTTGCTGATGACGGCTGAATCTCGAAATCCTGGGATAGTTTTTGCGGGTGCGGGTTCAGCTTTGATAGCAACCAGTTTGCTGGGGGTTTTGCTGGGAAGGTGGCTGGCTAGTCGGATTGCTCCGCAAATTTTGGAGAGAGCCGCCGGAGTGATTTTGCTGGCGATTTCGGCGGTTTTACTGTGGGAAGTGCTGGGTTAATTATCTGCCTTGTCGGTAAGTCCTAGATTTCTACGATAGCTAACTAAGAACTAAAAAAACATGGACTGGCAACTTTTGGGAATCAGTTTTATTACAGTGTTTTTGTCAGAATTGGGAGACAAAAGTCAATTAGCTGCGATCGCTCTCGGCAGCAGTTGTAGCTCGCCGCGGGCTGTATTTTTCGGTACGGCGTCGGCGCTGCTGCTGGCGAGTTTAATCGGCGTGGCGCTGGGCTTCAGCACGGCAGAGGTGTTGCCGGAGAGGCTGGTAAAGGGACTCGCAGCGATCGGATTTGCGGTGATGGGCTTGCGGCTGCTGTGGCCGAAAGCAGATTTACCGGAAGCATCCGAGTAGGGCGTGCGGTCAGTCAATTTTAGAATTTAGGTTTTAGATTGACTCCTAGCATCGGAATTATTTGTATCCCTGTATCCCTATTCTCGACCTCTGCGTGAATGGGCGTCAATCCATTGTCGGGGGCGGTTAATACATTCTCTTTTTTTCACCGCAGATGAGGGCAGATTAACGCAGATTAACGCAGATAAATTATCTCAATTTCGGTTGTACCGTTCGTGATTGTTGACTGTTGACTGGATTGTACGCCAGACGATGCTGCGGGATTTTATATTATTGCAAGATGTTCGATCGACGAGCGGGAAACCGCAGATGCAACGCAGGTGCATTTCAAGATAGAAGAGCTAATGCGTGCAATTCAACCCTAGTTTACGATCGCTAAAATTAAATTCAAAAAATTAGCGGGGGAAATAAAAAAAAATTAGCGGGGGGCGTGAATTTATTCCCCCCGCTGCTGCTGGTTGAGTTTTTTCTCAACTCAACATCTGAGCCTTGTGTAGATTAAGCTTGGTTTTGGTAGCACCAGCCCAGCAGCGTAGCGCCGACAGCCCATTTCAGCGCTTCTAAGCCAAAATAGCCTTGGTGCAGCAGATTCATCCCGGCGGGCACTTCTGCTGCGGAATCGAACAGATTTAGCTGCATGCCCAAGGCGCTCATTTGGGGTGTCAGGGCGTAGGTGTCAATCAGAGCGATCGCCAGAAGTATCAATGATAATAAGATTGCTGTGCGGCTGCGCTTGCCGAAGTCACCGACTAAATTGCTCAAAACCATCAAACCCGTTGCCACCAGACCCGCACAGATTAACTCAACGCGGTTGAATCCCCAGAACATTAAATTTCCGGCCGTTGCAAATTCGGGAGATGTCATCATGCCAGATACATAAAGACTGGGCATAATTACTAGATCCAAAATCAGGCTACCGCTGAGCCAGAAAATCAAGGCCACCATAACAATTGCTTGCCAACGGGGTCTGATTGATTCCACTCTTGATGTAATAGCTGTCATATAATTAGACCCTCTAAATTTCTGCCTTTTCTAGAGTTTAACTAATTTTTTTCTAGGATCGTGTTAAGTATTTTTAAATTAATGGTAACTTTTGTGTAACAGACCCTGAAGAATTGTTAAGTTCACGGGTGCTTGTCATCTTAATATTACTACTTCTAAAAAAGAATGCAATAGATTAATAATTACTTACAGGACTTACGCCTTGCGATCGACTAAACCTGGTTTTTGACCGTGATTCAAGGCCATAACATATGTTCGTAAAAATCTTAATAATAAAATTGGTTTCTACGTCCACGACTAACTCCTCATTTAATTATAATGCCTAAAATTCAATTATCATCTTGGTTGCCCCGTCTCCCGACTCAAGTCTGGATTCTTGCCGCCGGCAGGTTCCTTTCCCAAAGCGGCACCGGTTTTACTTTATTTTACGCGCCGATATTTTTTGTCGATCGCGTGGGCTTATCTGCTACTGCTGTTGGGATTGGTTTGGGTAGCTGTTCGGTTTCGGGAATATTCGGCAGAATTTTGGGCGGTTCTTTTTGCGATTCCAAATTTTGGGGAAGGCGGCGAACTTTATTGCTGGCGGCAATTATTTCGGCTGCAGCTTCTTTTGTACTGGCGGCGACTAATGATTTCGCTGGTTTAGTTGCGGGCAATTTACTGATGGGTTTGGGTGTGGGTTTTTATTGGCCTCCCACCGAGACGATGGTGGCGGATTTAACCGAGGGCGAACAGCGACAGGAAGCTTTTGCTTTGACGCGGCTGGCTGATAATTTGGGTTTGCAAGTTGGGATTATTTTGGGCGGTTGGTTGATTGCGGTAACGGGCAATTATCGATCGCTCTTTATTATCGATGGTATCTCGTTTTTTGTGCTGTTTGCGGTGGTGGCGATCGCGATCCCCGAAACATACAAACTCGCCAATCCAGCCGAGAGAGGCGAAAAAATTTGGAAAAATGGCTGGATGGTGGCGCTGAGCGATCGCGGTCTTTTAGTTTATGCTTTAGTAAATACTCTGTTCACATTATATATTTCCCAAATCCAAACCACGATGCCGCTGTACTTTAGCAAGTTTGTCGAGGCGGGGACGGGAACAGGCTTTTCTACTGTTACAATTACCGTTCTGTTTGCTTTTAGCACGTTTTTAACTGTGGCTTTGCAACTGCCGATTGTTAAAGCTTTGAGGCCATTTTCCCATCCAAAAGCTTTGATAATTTCTTCCCTGCTGTGGGGAATGGGATTTATTGCGATCGGCTTGACGGGAATGGCTGCAACTGGCAATCTATTTTTAGCTGTTTTGGGCTTGAGCTTTTTGTCGGTTGCGACTGTTGCTTATACGCCTTTTGCTTCGGCTTTGGTGGTAGATTTAGCGCCGGAGTCTTTGCGGGGCGTGTATTTGGCGGTTAATTCTCAGTGTTGGGCGATAGGTTATTTAATCGGGCCGCCGCTGGGCGGTTTGGCTTTGGATCGGGGTAAATGGGCGGCGGATAATTTTTGGTTGGGTTTGGCTTTGAGTGTCGGCGCGGCTATTTTTATTTTGCAAAAGCTCGATCGAATTTTGAAAAAGAGGACAGAAGTCCTCACTACAAATCCATAACCAACTGACAGATTATTTTCGCCGATCGCCCAATTTGCGGTAGACCGCCCTCAAATCAACTTGATGGTGAGCCAAAGCAACCAAAGCGTGATAAAATAAATCCGCAACTTCTCCAGCGATCGCGTCTTTGTCGTCATCTTTGCAAGCCATCACAACTTCCGCCGACTCTTCGCCAATTTTCTTGAGAATCTTGTTGTCGCCGCCCTCGAACAACTTGCAAGTATAAGAACTTTCGTTAGGATTGTCCCGGCGATCGCAAATTACCGCAAATAATTGAGATAACATATCCCCTGGCGGCGGTGAAATTTCGCCATCAACTTGGTGAAAACAACTTCTTTCTCCCGTGTGACAAGCAATATCTCCGACTTGTTCGACAGTGACTAGCAAAGCATCGCTATCGCAGTCGTAACGCAGCCCTTTGATATTTTGAACGTGTCCCGAAGTCGCGCCTTTGGGCCACAATTCGGAACGAGAACGACTCCAAAACCAAGTTTGGCCGGTTTCCAGGGTTTTTTGCAGCGACTCCCGGCTCATCCATGCCATCATCAACACCGTACCGTCCAAATAATCTTGGACGATCGCCGGCACTAAACCGCGATCGTCGTAACGAATCTTTTCAATTGGGATCGATCGGCTCAAACTCGATAAATCAGCAGCAGACATAATTTTATTTCAACTTGGGAATATAGATTAACGCTTTGATTTTTCTATTCGGACTTGTGGCAGCATATTAAGTTACCGACAAATTGCCAAGAACTATTTTACAAAATATCACACTTTGGCAGAAGCGAAGCCATCCGATTTGAGATTTTAGATTGCTCTCACAGATGAATCCGGCGGTAACATAGCAAATGGGTTTTGCTCAAATTGTGAAAATTTCCATCCTGTATTGATGATAATACTTATTGGTTTGTACCTAAAATCTATGAAGCGAAGCGGTGACCACTCCTGGTTGCGGACAACAAGAAACAACTTCAAAGCAGGTATTTTAGGATGGGTTTTAAGAGACCCAGCGTGCCAAAAAAATTAAACCTTTATGGAATATTATTGAGAAATAGAGATGCTATTTTTAGGTAACGGACGGTGGAAAGTCGATCCAATGTTTATTCCAAATAGTGACGAAATTATCTCTAAAACCTATCTCAGAAGAGTTTAAGGTAACAAGACAAGACTGGGACATTATCTGGTTGGATTGAAAAGTAACACTCTTTGTTATTCAAAATCAAAATAAATGCTCAAACATTCAATTCGTTTATTAATTCAGATTCCTTAAATTCGAGGACGTTCCCCTTCCCTATTCAAGTAATCATTGAGATACTCTGATTTGAACGCTATTCGACCTGCCTCCGTCAGCGCTGATAGGCAAAAATCATACCTCAGTTCACCGACGCCTGACCCAAAGCTTGCTCTAAATTGGCAATTCTAGACTTTCCGATCAAACTTTTAAGTTCAACGGCTATCTTGCGATCGTTGTTCTCAGCAGCTAATAGCTGTTCGGCACCCAGATCGATAGGTTTCTTTTGGCAAAAAGCAAGGATACAGATCGCGGGTAATTTTCCAGCCAGCCTTAATAACAGCCTGCGTGACAGCTTGACGATCGATGTCTCTGGCTGGCACGATCGCTCTCTTTTGCTATCGAGGTTGACACTGACTATTATAATCTGCAGAAGTCTCAAACATTATTCGAGAAATTCAATCAGGAGTTATGCACTGAGACAAAGAAACCGGGTTGTTTACCTACATCTTCGAGTACGAACACGTCTTTTCGTAAAAAAAACCGGTTTCTGGGCCCCCATGCGTAACTGCCACTAAATCAAAATCTAGTAATTCACTAAAAATCTTTAAAATTTGTTAAGATTGACTCGACCTCAGCGCCGGCATCCGATCCGCCGCTAAACCTGCCCTTCCCCAGTCCCCACAACAATGCTGCGACTCGAACACATCAGTAAAATTTATCCCACAGGCGTCGTGCTCAAAGATGTCACCTGGGAAGTCAAACCGGGCGATCGCATCGGCTTAGTCGGCGTCAACGGTGCCGGTAAATCCACCCAACTCAAAATCATCGCCGGCGAAATCGAACCCACCGCAGGCGAAGTTATTCGCCCCGCCAGCTTGCACATCGCCTACCTCTCCCAAGAATTTGAAATCGACCCCACTCGCACCGTCAGAGAAGAATTTTGGCGCGCCTTCAGCGAAGCCAACGAAGTCCACGAATCCCTGATGCAAGTTCATCGAGACTTGGAAGCCTCCAACCCAGAAAATCTCGACGAACTGATCCACAAAATGGATCGGCTGCAACGGCAATTTGAAGGCTTAAACGGCTACGGTTTAGAAGCCCAAATCGAGAAAATTCTGCCCGAAATTGGATTTGAACCCGAAGACGGCGATCGATTAGTCAGCGCCTTCAGCGGCGGCTGGCAAATGCGGATGAGTTTGGGTAAAATTCTCCTCCAAAAACCCGACATCCTGCTACTAGACGAACCTACCAACCACCTCGACTTAGAAACGATCGAATGGCTGGAAGTATACCTGAAAGGGCTGACAACCCCAATGGTAATCGTATCCCATGACCGAGAATTTCTCGATCGGCTCTGCACCCAAATCGTCGAAACCGAACGCGGAGTTTCCACCACCTACCTCGGCAACTATTCCTCCTACCTGCTGCAAAAAGCAGAAGCCAGAGAAGCCCAACTCAGCGCCTACGAAAACCAGCAAAAAGAACTCGAAAAACAACAAGCATTCGTAGAAAAATTCCGCGCCAGCGCAACTCGCAGCACCCAAGCCAAAAGCCGCGAGAAACAATTAGAAAAAATCGAACGCATCGAAGCCCCCGCCGGCGGATTAAAAACTTTGCATTTTCGCTTTCCCCCCGCACCCCGCAGCGGTCGCGAAGTAGCAATAATTAAAGATTTGGTGCACACCTACGGCGAAAAAATCCTATTTTTGGGAGCAGACTTGTTAATTGAAAGGGGCGATCGCATAGCCTTTCTCGGTCCCAACGGCGCGGGTAAATCTACTCTGCTGCGACTGATTATGGGTTTAGAAAAGCCTTCTGAAGGTACGGTCAAATTGGGAGGCCACAACGTCATCCCGGGTTACTTTGAACAGAATCAGGCAGAAGCCTTAGATTTGAATAAAACCGTGATGGAAACCATTCACGACGAAGTACCCGACTGGAAAAATGAAGAAGTTCGGACGTTGTTGGGCCGTTTCTTATTTACGGGCGAAACAGTATTCAAACAGGTTGGCGCTTTAAGCGGTGGCGAAAAAGCCCGCCTAGCTTTGGCAAAAATGCTGTTGACTCCCGTGAATTTGCTAATTTTGGACGAACCGACAAATCACCTCGACATTCCGGCGAAAGAGATGATGGAAGAGGCGATTCAGAATTATGACGGTACCGTAATTATCGTGTCGCACGATCGCTATTTCATCTCCCAAGTCGCCAACAAAATAGTCGAAATCCGAGATGGAGAGTTTCGCACTTATTTGGGAGATTACCACTACTATCTGGATAAAATAGCCGAAGAAAAAGAGCTAGCAAGAATCGCCAAACTTGAAGCTGAAAAAGCGGCTAAAAAAGCAGAAAAAGAAGCGAAGAAAAAGGCAACAGCTAAGCAAAAATAAAGGGGCAACGGTCGCAGATAAACCTTACATCTGCGTTTTTCAGCGTTCATTTGCGGTTAGAAATAAATATATTTTTTATTTCTAACCGCAAATTCTATTAATAATCTGATTCGCCTGTGACTCATAACTCCCACCAAACAAATTAAAATGATTCAAAATGTGATATAGGTTATATAAAGTTTTGCGCTGCTCGTAGCCTTTATCCAACGGCCAAACCAGATTGTATCCTCGATAAAAATGCGACGCAAACCCGCCAAATAACTCCGTCATCGCGATATCGACTTCTCTATCTCCAAAATAAGTTGCCGGGTCAAAAATGACAGGTTCCCCCGCAGATGTCACCCCGGCATTCCCCCCCCACAAATCCCCGTGAACTAGCGAGGGTTGCGGTTCGTAACCTGCTAACAATTCAGGAATCACATCTAATAAACGTTCCGCTTGCGGAAAATGGCCGCCCCGACGCTTAGCCAATTTTAACTGATAACCAATCCGATGTTCTGCCCAAAATTCTGCCCAATTTGCCGTCCAACTATTGATTTGCACCGTTGAGCCGATCGTATTATTCCTATCCCACCCAAAAAGTCCCCTCAGCAAAGTAGAATTAGCCTTTTCTCCGCCCCTTAGCAAGGGGGGGCTGGGGGGGGTGTATTTGTGCATTTCAGCCAGTTTCCGACCCATTTCTTCCCAAACTTTATCGCCCCCGCGTCCTCCCAAATCCAACCATTCCAACACAATATAAGCTGAATTCCCCTCAGTTCCCCAGCAAATCGGTTCAGGTACTCGAATCGTTTGGGTTGTCCGTATTTGCTGCAAACCCAGCGCCTCGGCTTCAAACATCCCAATTTGGGAAGCTTGATTGATTTTCGCGAAGTAAGTGCCGGAACTGCTGCTGATAGAATAGCCTTGATTGATGCAGCCACCGCTGACGGAACGGCGATTGTCGATCGAAAATTTGTTTCCGGTTACTTCGCTAATGCGTGCGGCAATTTTATCCCACATTGAATCAAATCGTGTTGAGCGTTGAGGGCGATCGGAATTAGTTTAACAGGTATGGCAACTTAATCAGCAAAAACAACAAAGCCCCTGTCTGGCGGGCAGAAAGAGGCTGTGTATGGTCCAAGAGAATCCCAGGCATCGAGCTATT
>NZ_JAUBSX010000035.1:0-72080 GCF_036704885.1 Microcoleus sp. F4-D5
CGTGAAAATAAACCTGCTCCTTCTTTGCTTCCATCCGTCTAAAGAAGAGTGAAGATAACGCTTGAATTTTTAATCTAGCTGGATTTAGTTACTTGATTGCTGGCAATAAGTGATGCTTGAAAATTGACTCAATGCCCGAGAGAATTCGTGGTTACATTCTTGTTCGCTCACCCTAGACTCCCAAGCATATTGATGCTTAAACTCCTCTTGGGGTGGTGCGCCGCAGGCGCACCCCCTGAACGGTTACGTCAAAGTTGGATGGCGGCTGTGGTGTTGGGTCAACTTTTCGGTACATTACAAAAGTGATGGTGTGCAGGGGTTTTGACTCATTTTAGCTGTATTGCTTGCACTTTTTTAGCGTTAAAACGAGCCAAAGTGTTTTGAGATAAGGGTTTTAGCCTTTTTCAGCAAGCCCCAATTAGATGTTCTGTTGCTTTTCCGACAAAAAAACTGTCGAATAGGTAGATTGGGGCGCTCAAAAACCCCAGTCCGTTCAAAATCATTGCTTTCATTACTTGTCCTGGGCTTAGGGTTTATTTAATTCTTATTCCCACTTTTTTGTTGACTTCTTCTACCAATTCCATTTCATCTATTATCCCTGCTACTATTCCCTGCAGGGTCTAAATTTACGATATTTATAGCTTCAGATGGCTTTTTCATGGTTTTTAGAGTTGCTCTAATTGCACCAATCATTATACCTGAAAAAAACCTCAAATGATTGCTCTGCAATCATTTGAGGTTTTGACAATTCTGAATCTCTTTGAAATTAAATCCGATCGAATATCTGCGGAATGTGGGTTTTAAAGACCGAGAATATAACCTAACCATTGCCAAGTTTACTCCACATTCATCAATGAATATTAAGTTTTTCAAACAAACTTCTCTAATTTTTTGCCAGAACTCATATCGCAGGTTCTGAACTCTGTCAGTGCCTTTGCCTGATGGGAATAGAGTTTTTTTTTAGGTCATATTTAAGAGTTTTGCCATTCTTCCCATCGTTGCTACGCTGATGGTAAAACCAATTTTCTGGTACAGTAAATAACGGAGTTCTTCGAGAGTTGCATCATTGTTTGCTTCAATCACTTCCGCTAAAATCAATAGTTGTTCTCTATTCAGTTTTAATTTGACTCCACATCGCTCAGTTCGAGGAGCAATATGCAAGGGTCTCGCGATACTGTTTAATCAATTTTTGGACAAAACTTAGAGCTACACCAAAACGGTTAGCTATTGCTCTTTGTGACAGCGGTTCATTATGGTACACATCCATAATTTTTTGTCTAAAATCAATCGAATAAGTTTTCATTTTTACTAATGCGTGATACTTGCTAAAGTTCTAGATAGTTGTCATTCGAGTGACTGCTGCGGGTCAAGGGACTACTGCTTGAAGAGTTCCTCATTTAATTAGAGCTGCATAACATTTTGGGGTTCTATATTTTTCACTCCGTTCAAGTCAGTTATATCATACCTCATCTTTCTGATAAATGCTATAGTGCGAACCTTTCATAAATTAATGACAGATAAAATCGATCGACCTCACGCAACAGTAATACTCGCGATCAGTGCTGACGGTAAAATTGCAGATGCAGTACGATCGCCCGCGAGATTCGGTTCTGCCAACGACAAAGCCCACCTCGAACACCAAGTATCAGCAAGTGACGCGGTTTTGTTCGGCAACGGCACTTTACAGGCTTATGGGACGACGATGAGAGTGATTTCGCCGGAATTGCTCAAACAGAGAGAATTGCAAGGGAAGCCCCCACAACCGGTGCAAATTGTGTGTTCGCGATCGCGCAAATTTGACCCAAACTTGCGATTTTTCCAGCAACCAGTGCCTCGGTGGCTGCTGACAGGGCAAGACAGTAAGGAAATGCCAATGCCGTCTCCGTACCCGACAAAAGACAGTAAGTTCGATCGCACATCTGGCACCATTCTCAATAACGGGCAAGATGCCCGTGAAGCGAGAGATGAATTGTTTTGTGGCACAGGCATCTCGCCTGTTCGTAAAAGGCTTATTGAGAATGGTGCAACATCTCTATTTGATCGAATTATCTATGCGAAAACCGCAGGTGGAGAGATTGATTGGATTGATGCGTTTCAACAGCTAGCAAACTTCGATATCAAACGTTTGGCGATTCTAGGCGGGGGAAAACTCGTAGCGTCTGTGGTGGCTGCTGGCTTGGTAGACGAACTCTGGTTGACGGTTTGCCCGTTAATTTTGGGCGGCGCGGGCGCACCGACACCTGTGGAGGGAGAGGGTTTTTTAGCGCATTTAGCGCCGAAATTGGAGCTTTTGGCGGTTAAACAGGTGGGACAAGAAGTATTTTTGCATTATAGATTCGGGGCGGGCTAGAAGCCCACCCCACAAGAGTTGTGCGGCACAGGCATCTTGCGTGTGGCGGGCGAGAAGTGCCCACCCCACAAGAGTTGTGCGGCACAGGCATCTTGCGCGGCACAGGCATCTTGCCTGTGGCGGGCGAGAAGTACCCACCCCACAAGAGTTGTGTGGCACAGGCATTTTGCCTGTGGCGAGTAATTACACAAGCAGGGGAGATTGTATTAACTTAAATGAAGTTCGATCGCTCTACGCTCAAATCTCCCTATGCTGAAACAGCCAAAACCTGAATATTCTGTAGCCTGGATTAGCAAAATAGGCGAAATCCCGCAAGCGTCGTGGGATGCCTTGGCGATGCCGCTAAAAACTCCTTTTCTGGAATGGGATTGGCTGAACAATCTCGAAATATCGGGCTCTGCGACAGGTAAAACCGGTTGGCTGCCGCATCACTTGACTGTGTGGCGAAACAAACAGTTGATTGCTGGCGCGCCACTTTATGTCAAAAGCCACAGTTACGGTGAATTTGTGTTCGACAATCAGTGGGCCGATTTAGCCCAACGTTTGGGTATTCAATATTATCCCAAATTGATGGGAATGACGCCGTTTACTCCGGCTGAAGGCTATCGGTTTTTGATAGCCGAGGGGGAAGATGAAGACGAGTTAACTGGAGTAATGGTAAGCGCGATCGACCATTTTTGCGATCGCCACAATATCTCCGGCTGCAATTTCCTTTATGTCGATCCAGAATGGCGCGAAAGAATGGAACGCCACGGTTTCAGCGGTTGGCTGCACCACAGTTATATTTGGCAAAATCAAGGCTATCAAAATTTTGACAATTATTTAGGCGCATTTAATGCCAACCAGCGCCGCAATATCAAACGCGAACGCAAAGCAGTTGACCAAGCTGGTTTGTTGGTAAAAACGCTGACTGGCGATGAAATTCCCCAAGCCATGTTTGCTCAAATGTATGCTTTTTATGAGAATACTTGCGACAAATTTGGTTGGTGGGGAAGCAAGTATCTGACTAAGCGATTTTTTGAACAGTTGCACCACAATTACCGCGATCGAGTTTTATTTGTAGCCGCCTACGACAAGGAAGACGACAGACACCCGATAGGTATGTCTTTTTGTTTGTATAAGGGCGATCGACTGTACGGGCGTTATTGGGGAAGTTTGGAGGAAATCGATTGCTTGCATTTCGATGCTTGTTACTATACGCCGATCGAATGGGCGATCGGTCGGGGCATCCAAAGCTTCGATCCCGGTGCCGGCGGACGGCACAAAAAACGGCGCGGCTTTCCAGCTACGCCAAATTATAGTTTGCACCGATTTTATAACAACCGTCTGGCCCAAATTCTCAAGTCTTATATCGGTCAAATCAACGAAAGAGAACAGGAAGAAATTGATGCAATCAACGAGGATTTACCTTTTACTAAGTCACCTCCGTTGTTACTCGGCGATTGACGGTTGACTGGGAATTTGGAATTGGAAACTGGGAATTAGTAACAGCCCATCGGTGTCAACATAATACTAAAACCCTCTGTATATCTCGTTTGTATCGAAGTTTCGATCCCCCTCGCATCCCCCTTGAGAAGGGGAGTAGGGGTTGACTTTGAATGCTCTTTCCCCTTTATTAATGGGAGTTAGAGGGGAGGTAAGAATAGTCTTGTCCCCCCATTATTAAGAGGGGTTAGGGGGGAGCGAAACTCAACTATAAACGATATTTATTATGGATTTTAGTCTTAAGTTGACACGAATGGTAACAGTCAACAGTCAACCGTCAACTAATTAACCTAATTCAAAATTACCTTGCCATCTTCCTGAATTTCCAGGGATTTTGTATCAGTGCCCAACTCAGTTGTCGCGCCGAAACTGACTTGCAACATTCCCGGCATCGCCGTTGCTTGGGGGCGAACCAGCAGCAATCCGCCGTCTGCGCGCTGGTAAGTGAGGGTGATTGGCGCTTTGAGGGCTTGAAGCAAAATTTCAGATTGTTCGCCCAGAGTGCGCGGCTGGGTGACGCCTACGATTTGATAATTAATGACAGCATTGGTGGTATTCACCAGTTTAATTACTATCATGCCTTCTGCAGGCGTAACTCGCGCACTGGGCATGGGGAAGCGGGCCGGCGCGTCTGTGGGTGTAGAGGGCATACCGCTGGGACTCGGACTCGCAGCCGGAGTTGGTTGGCTGACGGGTTCTTCAGTGGCTGCGGGAGTTTCTGCGGGTTGGGAAACGGGTTTTCCTTGTTGGGGCGGAGGGCCGCCGGCGAGGGAAAGTGTTGCGAGACTAACGAGTAAACCTCCGCAGGTGGCTGCTAGCAAGCTGATTTTTTTAAACGGTAGATTGTGGCAAAACATAAATAACTCCTCACAAGTTCGATCGAGGTTGTCCAACAAAGTTCATGTTAATCTATGCGGGAATTGAATTTTAATAGCTTGGTTTGGGTCAGAGGTAAGAAGAATCAGGGTTTTAGGGATAGATTTTTTTTAACCGCAGAGGGCGCAGAGGGCGCAGAGTCCGAGGGGAAGAGAGGATTTTTACAGGCGAGATGCTTCTGATTTGTGGGCGGGCAGGGTGACGGTAACGGCTGTACCTCGATCGACTTGGCTGTCAATGCGGATTTGGCCGCGGTGATTTTCGACAATTGCTTTGGCGATGGCCAATCCTAAACCGGAACCGGCGGCGCTGCGGTGGGTACGGGCGGGATCTGCGCGGTAGAATCGATCGAATAAATGCGGCAGGGCTTCTGCGGCAATTCCGATGCCGGTGTCTGTTACTTTTATTTGCAGCGCTGGATTTAATATCGGCGAATTTCTTTTGTTTTTAGCTGCAAGTTGCAATTCTACTTCAATTTCGCCGCCAGAGGGCGTGTACTGCACGGCGTTGCTGACGATATTGGTAAACAGTCGCGCTAGTTGATCCCAGTCGCCCAACAGTGTAAAGTTGTCCTCAGCGTTGGGCAGATCGACAATTTCCAAAGAAAGAGAGAGATTTTGGGTAGTGGCGATCGCCTGTTGTTCTTCAATAACTTCCATCAGCAAAGCATCGAGGGGAACCTCAATCCACTGCTGCTGCACGATACCGCTGTCTTGTCTGGCTAAAAACAGCAAATCGTCAACCAAGCGCCCCAAACGGCGCGTCAGGCGTTCGATAAGTTGTAGCTGTTGATGCTGCTGCGGTTCGATATCCGGTTCCGCCAAAGCTACTTGCACGTTAGTTTGAATAGTGGCGATCGGATTTCTCAGTTCGTGAGAAGCATCAGCGGTAAACTGTTTGAGACGCCCGTAAGACTCCCGCACCGGTGCCATCGCCAATCCCGACAGCAGCCAGCCAATAGCCGCCACGCAAATTAGAGTTAAACCCGCGCCCAAAATCAAATCGAGAATTAGTTGGCGGATGGGTTTTGTCACTTCAAACCAAGGATGGCTGACTCGCAAATATCCCAGAACTTGGCGGCCGATTTCCACTCGCTGCGTTACTTGTCTGAGGGAATAGTTTTGAGTTGTCCGAATGCTAATCGGTTTGGTAGAAACGCGATTTGTATTTTGTGCGATCGACTTTTCACTACCTAAATTTAGATTTTCCTGCAAACCTGCATTCAAACCGCCATCAAAATCTCTGATTTCTCCCCTCTGCGCCCTCTGCGCCTCTGCGGTTAAATCCCTCTTCCCTCTATCCCTTAAATCCGTGACATCCGGTACATTGCCCGTTGCGAACCTTTCTTGTACCTGATTTGTACCTTCAAACCGCAACTTATGATTAACCCAAACTGTTTCGCCCGTGCGGTTAGCGTGAATGGGAATATTCAGCGGTTCCGATAAAGTAGACCACAGCAATTCGCCCGTAGGACTGAACCATTCTAAATCAATGTGGTCGTCTTCTACAGCATCGGTGCTATCTCGAAAACTCGCTTGAATATTAACTTGCAACTTATTTTTATCTTTGGTAGCAGGCAAACTTAGCGGTTCGATAACCAGTGTTCGCTCTATTACTTCTACAACATGATTGAGGGTGTCGTCAATGCGATCGATCAAAGTAGTGCGGACGTAGAAATAGAAACCAGTGGCGAATACAAGTAACAATACAGCAGTAACGGCTGTGTACCAAATAGCGAGGCGGCGGCGGGTAGCTTGGAACATATTGCGAAAAAAGTTCGGCAACTGATTTTGTTCAGCAACAGGCTTTCCGGCCTGTTGCTGACAATGGTGCAACATTTCAGTTTAACCAATTTAATAACTATAACCTTCTTCTCTTATCTTCTTCTCTTCCTTCGTGACAATAGCGCTTACGCGCGGCTTCGCCTAACGCGCCGAAAGCGGTTCGTTAAAAAAAGCCTTGTTCGCAAATTATCTCAAAAAACTCTAACAACTTTCCATTCTTCTGACATCTTGCAGCAATATCAATCAGAGGATTTTTCGTGGGGTCGGGCGGGTTTATAGAACCTATTTGCAAGCTTTAAGGCTGTTGGCTAACCCGCCCCTACGGCTAATTGAGAATGGTGCAAGATCTCAGTTCTTGATACTTCAGACAGATGTCGAGGTAGCTGTCATGCTGGTAGTCTACTCGCTAAACTTTTTAGGTATCAAGCCTGTGAACAAATTTTTATTTCGAGCCGCGATCGGGCTATTAATGGCATTTTTTGGGGCAATTACCTATTTTACAAACGACGTACAAAATCCGGTAACTGGAGAGAGACAGCGGGTGCAACTTTCTCCCCGCCAAGAGATAGTTTTGGGATTGCAGGCGCGAAATCAAATGGCCGCCAAGTACGGGGGGCTTTATCCGAGTCAGAGTATTCAGCAGTATGTCGATCGAGTAGGAGAACGAGTTGTCAACGGTTCGGCAGCGAAACAAGCGGGTTATCCGTTTGAATTCCACCTGCTGCGAGACCCCGAAACTGTCAATGCTTTTGCTTTGCCGGGGGGACAAGTTTTCATTACTGCAGGGCTGCTGCGGCGGCTGAATTCCGAGTCTCAGTTGGCTGGTGTACTGGGGCACGAAAGCGGTCACGTTGTGGGGCGCCACGCTGCGGAACACTTGGCAAAACAGCAGTTGGGCAGGGCTTTGGTAACGGCGGTTGGGGTGGCTGCTAGCGACGATCGCGGGGGCGGACAGCAGGCAGCATTAATTGCTCAAGCTGTCAATCAAGTTGTCGGTTTGCGGTACGGTAGATCGGACGAACTTGAGAGCGATCGGCTCGGTTTTCGGTTTATGACGGAGGCGGGTTACGATCCTAGAGGTATTGTTGAGGTGATGCAAATTCTCGGTGCAGCTAGGAAGGGAGAAGCGCCGCCGGAGTTTTTGAGTTCTCACCCAAACCCTGAAAACCGAGTTCAAAAGTTGCAAGCTTTAATCGCACAAAATTACCCTAACGGCGTTCCAGCTAATTTGGTGTCTGGACGCGAAGAGTTTGCTAAGAATGTGTCGGGCCGTTAACGAGAATTGCATCGGGCTTTACAAAAGTTATTACTAAAGGCGGATCTAAGTTCGGCTTGGGGTGGGCACGATCGACTTAATGAGCGATCGAGCAATTGGAAAGTTGAAAACCATGATTCAATCTTGGATGATTATCGGCGGCGTGACTTTCTCAGTCGCTTTCGGCACTCTGTTTTTTAAACTGCGCGATATTAACTGGGCCGTCAAACTTCAAAGACCGAATTGGATGTTTTTTGAGCCTGCTATTCCGTTAATTTGGACGGTAATTTTTGCTTGCGGGGCCGACAGCGCTACTTTCGTGTGGGAACAGGAACCAGGGAGCCTTAAAACATGGCTGTTGATGGGTTTGTACTTGCTTTTAGAAATAGTCACAGTTGCTTATATTCCTGCTACTCTCAGAGCCAAAAGTCTCAAAGTAGGGACAATTTTGGGAGGGGCTGGGGAGATTTTGGGAATAGTGCTGACGTTGGCTGTTTTGCCGATTTCTCAAACCGCAGCTTTGTTACTTTTGCCTTACGCGATTTGGGGTGCGATCGGCACCTATACCACTTGGGAAATGATTCATTTAAACCCAGAATCTGCATAAAGATCGGGCGTACAATGCAGACCATACTAACGAACCGCGAAGACGCGAAGCTCGCGGAGAAAGAGAAAAGCGATTCAGAAATAATAACTAAGCTATTAACCAACGATTCACAAGTATAACCATCTTTTATTATTATCTTCCTACCCTTCGGGAACGGCTTCGCCGAACGTGTACTTCGCGTCTTCGTGGTTCGTAAAAAAAACCTTGTTAATATAATAGCAAATCCGTGCTACCGGGTTAACCGACCGATCGAGTGAGGGAATCCGCTTGACATTGTGTGCGTATTGGATGAGAAAATAAATGAATAAAACTGGTTAAAATTAAAGGACGCTCGTTATCAATGGCAATTAAAGACCAGCCCCAACCACCTCGTTTTAGGCAAATTAGCAATATTTTGTTATTGCTCTCAAGTTTGTTTCTGCTGGCAAATATCTTTTTGCCGAATTTGTTCGGGCCGCAAATTCCGCAAGTGCCTTACAGCTTGTTCGTCCATCAGGTTCAAGAACAAGATGTAGTCAGAGCTTCGGTAGGTCAAAATGAAATTCGCTACCAACTCAAAGGCGAAGGCGACAAACCCGGTCAAATTCTGTCAACTACGCCGATTTTTGACTTGGAACTGCCTAAACTTTTGGAACAAAAAGGCGTTGAATTTGCGGCAACTCCGCCGGCAAAAAATAGCTGGATCGGCAGTATTTTAAGCTGGGTGCTTCCGCCGCTGATTTTTGTGGCGATTTTTCAATTTTTCATGAACCGGGGTGCTGGCGGGCCGCAGGGTGCACTGTCGATCGGCAAAAGCAAGGCTAAGGTCTATGTAGAAGGCGAATCGGCGAAAATTACTTTTGCCGATGTGGCTGGAGTAGAAGAGGCTAAAACTGAATTAGTCGAAGTTGTTGAATTCCTGAAAAGTCCCGACAGATTTACGGCAATCGGTGCGAGAATTCCGAAAGGCGTGCTGTTAGTCGGACCGCCGGGAACTGGCAAAACACTGTTAGCTAAAGCAGTGGCGGGTGAAGCTGGCGTGCCGTTTTTTAGCATTTCGGGTTCGGAGTTTGTGGAACTGTTTGTAGGTGTGGGTTCTGCAAGAGTTAGAGATTTATTCGAGCAGGCTAAAAAACAGGCTCCTTGTATTATTTTCATTGATGAATTGGACGCGATCGGCAAATCTCGCAGCAGCAACGCTGCATTCGGTGGTAATGACGAACGCGAACAAACTCTCAATCAACTGTTAACTGAAATGGACGGTTTTGCTGCGGGCAATACTACGGTAATTGTGCTGGCTGCAACTAACCGCCCGGAAAGTTTGGATGCTGCTTTGTTGCGCCCCGGCCGTTTCGATCGCCAAGTTTTAGTCGATCGCCCCGACTTATCTGGCCGCGAAGCAATTTTGAACATTCACGCTCAAAAAGTGAAGCTGGGCCCGGATATTAATTTGAAGGCGATCGCCACTCGCACCCCCGGTTTTTCCGGCGCAGATTTGGCAAATTTGGTGAATGAAGCTGCTTTGTTGGCGGCCCGCAACAAACGCCTAACTGTAGCACAAGAAGACTTTGCAGAGGCGATCGAACGGATTGTAGCCGGCTTGGAAAAGAAAAGCCGCGTGCTCAATGAAAAAGAGAAAACCATCGTTGCTTATCATGAAGTCGGCCACGCGATGGTAGGTGCTCTGATGGCTGGCGGCGGCGAAGTTGCCAAAATCTCGATCGTCCCTCGCGGTATGGCTGCTTTGGGTTATACTTTGCAGTTGCCGACTGAAGACCGTTTCTTGTTAGATGAATCGGAAT
Source organism: Microcoleus sp. F4-D5 (assembly GCF_036704885.1). NCBI lineage: Bacteria > Bacillati > Cyanobacteriota > Cyanophyceae > Oscillatoriales > Microcoleaceae > Microcoleus > Microcoleus sp. F4-D5. Next base: position 10,139 of record NZ_JAUBSX010000035.1, read on the forward strand.
TGCGGGGTCAAATTGCGACTTTGTTGGGCGGGCGATCGGCTGAGGAAGTGGTGTTTGGTAGCATTACTACTGGCGCTTCAAATGACTTGCAAAGGGCGACTGATTTAGCAGAAAGAATGGTGACAACTTACGGAATGAGTAAGGTTTTGGGGCCTCTAGCTTACGATCGAGGTCAACAAGCAATGTTCCTCAACGACGGTATGGGAAATGCCCGCCGCGCTGTCAGCGCCCAAACTGCTGAGGCGATCGACCAAGAAGTGAAGGAAATTGTCGAAACTGCACATCAGCAAGCTGTGGATATTCTGAAAGCAAATCGAGAATTGTTGGAAACAATTACGCAGAAACTGTTGGAAACTGAAGTGGTGGAAGGTGACGCACTTCGCGAATTCCTCCGTCAAGTGCGGCCTTTAGATAAAGTTGCAGCGGTTGTTTAAAAGGGTTTAATATCATGTAGGCGTGAATCGAGCGGAATTTCTGTAGGGGCGGGTTTTACCAACCATAATCGCCTAAAACTAATAATCTAGTAAACCCGCCCCTCGGTTATCGCGGTCGATCGACTGGACAAGATATTAAACCACAGGTGAACGCAGATAAACGCAGATGATGACAAAATATCATCTGCGTTTTTTGGTATTTCTTAGCTCGTAGATTTTCAAGCAGAAGGCTTGGGAGCCGGTGCCCCCCGCAGCATTCCTTCTGTACTGAGGTCTTCATCGATTTCTTCCCAGTGAATGCCATAGCCTCCTCCGCATATTTCCCATTTTGCCCTTTGATCCGGCGTTGCATTAAACAATCTGGGATACCAAATTAAAGGCACAGTAATGGTTCGTCCATCCATCAAATCAACACTAATTGTTTCTTCTGTAAAATGAATCTCCTTAACTCTCTCGTCCGCTCGAATCGCCAAAATACCCATACCAAGCCTCCAATAAAGTTTGTTGATTTTCTTGTACTACCGACTGTATTTTCCGAAGTTCTTTAGCACTAAAACCAAGGTTGTTTGCCAAACTGACTGGCTCCAACCAAAATTTAACTGATGATTTGTCTCTGTCAATGTGAACATGAGGTGGTTCATTCGGTTCATGGCTGTAAAAGTAAAGTCGGTAAGGGCCTACTCGTAAAATAGTTGGCATAATTTCAGGTTATACAACATTTCAATGCGAATATCTGTAAGTTTTGTATTCTATGATAGCACAGGGCGATTTTATATTTTGGTTACAACCCTTTGATATACTGCCTCAATATAGGTGGGAGAGTGTAAAGACTTTCCTGTTTTTCTATAAAGCAGCGCCGCGATAAAGATTGGAGCGCGTTGAGTAAATCTGATGAGGATAGTTGTCCTTTTTTTAGCAATTTTGCTAGGTTGACTGGCTGGTTTTCTGCAGCCAACAATGACATAACTTGTTTTTCTAGTTCGGAAGTGCGATCGTACTGCTGCTGTAAAACATCTTTCAAATCTTCTGGCAATAATATGGTATCATCTAGTAATAATTCTGTCACGCTGATTCCCAAGTCTTGAATCAGATTCGCCACGCTTTTTAACCATAGGGGGTTGCCTTGGTAGCGGTGAATGAGTGCTTCACTGTTGTCGATTTCTTCTAACCCATAATCTCTGAGTATTTCCCGTCCGGCTGCGATGTCTAAACCCTTGAGTTGTAAGGTACGAATAGAAGTATTTTGGTTTTTAACTTGAGTCACTTCTCTCGGTTGTTCCCAACCGATTAACAGAAAGCAGCTTTGATGGGATAATTTTTCTATCTGTTTGAATAGGGAGCGATATTCTTCGTAGTCTGGTTTATACTTTCCTGCTGATTCGCCACTACAGAAAAGGTTGTGAACGTCATCTAAGACTACTAAACAGCGATGGTTTTGTAAATATTTAATCAGCGGTAAGCGTTTCTGGTTGATTGGGGATGAATCTAGTTTTTCTGACTGGGAAAAAAACTGTATTAGTTTATGTTCAAATTCATCTAGGGTGTAGGAGGCGTCGATGCTGCACCAAATGACGCATTCAAATTCATCTTTTATTTGTTGTACGAGTTGCACTGCTAAGGTGGTTTTGCCGATACCGCTGATGCCGATGAGCGCGATGAGGCGACACCGTTGTTGTAGAATCCATGTGGTGAGGGTGTCGAGTTCGAGAGTGCGATCGTAGAAATCGCCCAACTCTGGCATTTCGCTTAAATCTTGATGTAGAGTTTTAGTTTGTTTTGAGTTAGGTGTTTCTTGATTTGGTGGGTGTGAGTTTGTTATATCTAGCGGGTATCTAGCTTCTCCACAGAAGTTAACGGTACTAATTTGCACATAGTCTTGTGCAAAATGTGAAAATATGGAAACTTGGAACCTCTTCATTGATGCTTGAAAATTCTTTTTATTAACATCTTCTCCCAACTCTTCCGAAAGTATCTGCCATAATTGCGAACCAACTTGCCTAACATAACTCTCGTTACAGTGAATCTCCTCAGCAATTTTGGTATATTTCTCACCTTGCATGGTTCCTCGCAGAATTGCCTCTTGTAAGTTATCGAGGTGCTCACCCGTCTTGGCAAAAACCATCTCGTCAGCCATTTTTAACACTTCCTTAAGATTCATGCAGTATGGTGGATGTTGTGATTTTTCGTATTATACCTAACATTTTCCAACATTTTCTTGCATTTGCCAACATTTTTGACGCGGGGGAGTTGAAGTAGCCGACAAAATTGCCAACAAAATAGAACATTTTGGGGCTAGACAAATCTTTGATTTATAAGGAGCATGGGAGAAGGATAAAGCTGTCTCTGGTTATTTACTAAATCTACAGCAGAGAGTACCCAATTTACTTAGTTCAGTATTGATTAAACAATCAAAACGATAATGCGAGGTACAGAATGAAAAAAGTTTTTAATTCGTTAGTGGGTGTAACCACAATATTCTTAGCATCTTTGTTGGTGACACCTACTCAAGCTCAAAATACTCAGTACGAGGTTTTGATTTTTGCTCGTAAGCCAGACAACTCCTCGATTCCATTGCCAACTGATGCAGGTCACGCTTGGATCGCAATCGTTAAGAATAATGGTAATGGTCAATGGCAAACTGACGCGACATACGGTTTTTGGCCAGAATCGAGAAATGAACCATCTGTAAATCAGGGTACTGATTTTGATCATACAAATAGGTATCTTAGAGGTCAACCACTTAGTAGGAGGGGTCAAGCCGTTCGCAAGGCAAAAATCAGTCCAAACAGAGCCAATTGGATTAAGAATGGAGCTTACAGAGAAGCAGGCTGTGCCAGATATCAAGCTTTTGGAGGTACGGGCACATCTTGCAATTGTGCAGATTATGCAACCCGATTGTGGTGGGTTTTAACTGCTAGGCGAGAAGATTTTAGAATTCGCGCTGTTACTCTAAATTTAACGCTTGATTATCTTGTTGATAAAATTAATGGACAGAATCGCGCAACAGGTGATTTTTTAGACAGTGGTCGAACTTGGGAATAGCACTATCGCCCTTGCTTGTAGGTTGGGTTGACGCTCGTGTTACCCAACCTCTTTTTCTGCTTACAATCTTATCCATTTCCACCATTTGAAAGTGCGCTGATTGCACGGAGGGCGATCGCCCATCGCGCATAAAGAGCGATCGCATCCAACCAATGCAGCAATTACATTATGATTGGTCTGGCGATCGAGTTGGGCTGATAAAAGGCTAATGGCAAGACTCTATTATCGAGGCATGGCAGAAGAAAACGGTAAACCCAAAATGGGACGCAACGCGAGGCTACTGGGAGTCAGACCCAGTATTGACATTGATGTTGAGCAAGTACCCAAAGACTGGTTGGATGAACAAGGTTATTTACTACCAGAAACAGAACGCCAGTCTTCAGAGGAGTCTGTCACTGTAGCTATTAGAAACACAAAAGCAATGTCTGTATCCCTCACTATCGAAGGCTTACCACCATTCCGCAAACCCCCAAAATTTGGCGGAACAGGAAAAGATCCTCTTTGGCAGATTGACGACAGCAAGATCCTCGAAGATATTGAAGCTGTGCAAGATAGTCCAACTCATGTCAGTATTTTGCCAAGCGCTACAATGCTTTTAGAGAAATATGAAGCAGCCCTGGCCCAGACACAGAACGAATGGGAGAAAGTTTGATAGTTTAATTTAGTCAACGGGAGAACAGCAATGGCATGGGTGTTTAGCTTATCGGCTGAATGTGGCACAAAGCAATTTGAAGCACAGCAATTTGCTCAATATTTCAATGAAATTTCCTGGGTTCTCTCAAACGGTAGACATTCCCAATGTCGGGCAGAAATTTTTCAGGACATAGAAGAAAATTGGTGGTGTCGAGTTTGTCCAAGTGGCATCAGTGAGATTGGAATTGACACTCCAGAAAGTGCTTATTTAACGACGGAAATAGGTATATTTCTGTATCAGAGTTTGCGGTTTGCTCCACCGTTTCGGTATGCTTTAGTTGGTATGGAAGTAGATGAATTTAGAACCTACAGCGAATTGATTGAAGAGCCTGCCTTGGTTTTTCCTGGATTGGTTTTAGCTGAAGCTGTTTGGCAAGCAACGGGAGCATCTTCGGTTTTTCGATCGTTCAGTCTGGGATATGTTTGGAAGCCCTATGAAGGTGAAGTTTATAGACCACTACTAGCATCACCGGACTTAAAGAACAAGCTTGATGAATTGCTGAGCGTGGGGAAAATCCTTTTAGTGGAGACATCGCCCCCCACCATCTAATTTACACCCAACAAACCCAATCTACTCAGCATTTATCCCGATCGCACCCTCCAATCTTTAGGCGGTTTTACTTGCCTTCTTCTTTTTTCGTTCGCGCCTTTCTACTGCTATTTGTTTCATAACCTCTATTTCCTCAAAATCGACCTGCATCACAGCCGTCTTAAACTCCAGACCCAAAACACAGCTAATTTCAAGGAGTTCCATATAACTAGCACCTTGATAATCTTTCTTCTCATGTTCCTTAAGGCGTTCAGGGTCAATATCCAACCTTTCTGCTAGTTCTTCCACGCTGATTTTTGCTGCCATTCGAGCTTTAATTAAAGCATCTGATAGTTTATTAAAATTCTCAACTACAAGTTCGATCGGCTTACTCTTATCCCACGCCATCAATCGTTCATATTCTGCTATTTCTTCGTGCAACTGATCCAAATGGCGCTGAATCGAACCTCTACCTGCATCCCATTTGAGAAAGTCCTTTCTTTTTGCTTCTTCATCCCGCTCCATTGCTGCTAGAGTTTTGTTGAATTTTTGAACCCAATCTTTGCTGACTCCGTACTCAAATTCATCTTTAATCACGGTTCCCACCTCATTAAATCGATAGCTATAATTCCTTTCGTGTTTTTGCCTCTGTCACTTTGAAAAAATTCAAAGGAATTTTCTCCGTAATTGCCTACAGGTTCGTCTGAGGGAAAAATTTCCCCTCGATACTTAGCTTTTTGGGCATTTCGATCCTGATGATTGAACAATCTAGGAGCATTGATTCTCAGATACTCCCTGTCTACAGTTTCTCTATCGTAACAAGCATCAAAATCATTAGGCTTATCTTTGCTGGTAACAAAACTACCATCAATATAGATAGTTCTAGCACCTGCTGCTTTTAATTGGGTCATTGCCAGTTTCAAGCCCAATATCAAGCTATCTCTTTTAAAATTCGTGCCAAATCTCTCCTCAAACTCCTCCCATTCGCACCAATGAACTCCCCGTGGTAGATTGCCGTTTTCATCGAATTCTGGAATCACTTACTCACACCCGCGCCGCAAATTAGTTGTGCGAGTCGATCGTACCACAGCTACCATTATAAACAAACAAAAACCAGGCTGCTTCAAACAACCTGATTTTTCGATATTCTTGCTGCATTTTCGCTCGCTCAAACTCCGTTTATGTAAGCCATAACAGGAGTACCTTGCTGCTGCTGCTGCGCGATTTCCAAAAGGCGCTGAATCCGATCCTCTGTCGGCGGGTGAGTGCGGAAAAGTGACTGCAAACCTTTAGTCGAAAAAGGATTGACAATCAGCAGCGGCGACATCGCAGGATTGCCGTGCATCGGAATTTCATGACCCATTTTCTCTAATTTTTGCAGCGCGTTTGCTAAACCGATCGGGTTATTGGTAATTTCCACCGCACCGCTGTCTGCTGCAAATTCCCTCGTCCGAGAAATCGCCAATTGAATTACGGTTGCTGATAGCGGTGCTAATATGATTAAAAACAGCAAACCAAACGGATTCGCGCCTTGCCTGCTATCCCGCGTTACCGGACCGTAAAGCGCTCCAAAAGTCAGAATTCGCCCGACAAATGTAATTGCACCGGCAATTGTTCCTGCAACTGCTTGAGTGAGGGTGTCGCGGTTGCGGATGTGGGTAAGTTCGTGGGCTAAAACGCCTTCCAATTCGTCGCGGGAAAGCAGCTTGATGATGCCTTCAGTAACTGCTATTGTCGCGTGTTCCGGGTCTCTTCCTGTGGCGAATGCGTTGGGAGATTGAGTGGGAACTAGAAATATTTTCGGTACGGGAATTTGGGCTTTTTCGCTCAGCGATGCTACCATATCGTAGAGTTCGGGAGCTTCGCTGCGGGCGATCGGCTGAGCGCGGTAAGCCATTAACGCGGCCGTGTCGGAATAGTACCAAGAGCTAAAACTTGAGAAGGCGGCTAGCGCTAAACCGATGTAAAGTCCTTGCTCGTTGCCGATTAAATAATAACTTCCTAAAACTAGAAGACCGCTTAGGAGTCCTAAAAGAGCTGCTGTCCTGAGTTGATTTGTTCCTAACATGGCGGGTTGAGGGCGATCGAGATTTTTTTTATTTTTGAGCTTGTTATTAGAGTTCCATATTTGGGGCGATCGCGCCTCTATCTGCCGAAATAGCTGCTGCCGCCAATAGTAGTATTCCACCTTTCCAGTGAGAAACTGGGAATGCCTCGGGATGCTCTATCTGCTTGCTTTGTTGAACCAGCAGAGCCGCAGAATCTGACATTTCCAGCCAGAACCTGGAAACGAGACAACCATTCTAAATACCCTTTGACTGCAATTACGGTATAATTGGTGAATATGACATAGTAAAAATTCCACATAAATCATGACTGTCGATATAGAGATTTTTCAAACTGTCCTCAAGATGCCAGAATCTCTCAAACAAGAGATATTGCATTATGCAAAATATTTACTTGAAAAACACGCAAAAACTGAATCATCTCAAGAACAAATTGAACAACCTCATGGTTATGGTAGTTGGGCAGGTCAGATCGTTATGTCTGATGATTTCGATGAACCGCTGGAAGATTTAAAGGAATATATGTAACATGGAATCCCTTTTAGATACTCATGCCTTTCTGTGGTATTTGCTTGGCGATTCCAATCTAGGTAGTAAAGCAAAAGAAGCGATCGATACTAAAACAGGTTTGTATTTTAGTATTGCCAGCCTTTGGGAAATCTCTATTAAAATCAATGTCGGTAAGCTTCAACTGAATCGACCATTTGAAGACCTGCCGAAGGAATTGCAATACATTAACGCTCAAATTCTACCAATTACATTTGAAGACACTCTGATTTACGCAGGTCTTCCTCTGCACCACCCTTGATCCTTTCGATCGCATTCTGGTAGCACAGACGATGAATCATTCGCTGGTTCTGATTAGTCGCGATGAGGCTTTTGATGCTTATCCAATTCAGCGGGTGTGGTGATGAAGAAGGCAAAAATTGTACAAGTAAGCCACTTAACAAAAGAGAATATCCAGATACCCGACTTGTTTAAGAAGTCGGGTATCTGGGTATTAGGTTGAATTCTCCAACCCTAAACCGCTTGCACTTGCTTTTCCTCAACAGCAACAGGTTCTTGATATACAGTTTGAGACTCATTAGCCAAAAACTCAGCCAATTGGGCTTCGATTTCATCCCGCACAATCTGGCGGTATTCGAGGAAATGCTCGTTGTGAGCACACACTGTCAAATAATGATCCCAAACAGCAGGATTGCGTCTGAGAATGCTGAACAAATGATGCCAGAACTTCCACCGAGTTTTGCGCTTGACTCCCTGACGCCACACCACAGTTAACAGTGCTCGCAAGTCTATCCAACTGGGAATTCTTGCAGGTATATTTGCTGTCGGTGCACCCAACATTAAGAAATGGCGATAAGTGCGGTCTAAATATTTCTCAGCATCGTACACTTCGCAGAATGCCTCGACATATTCGCGGGCAATATCTTCGAGAGGCCGCGTCGGGATAAAGTTCATTAAAGTAGTCTGATTGAGGTTGCCAGATTTGTCGCGCAACCGCCCTTCTTTTGCTAGTCTGTGGGACAATGCCGTGTGCGGCAAAGCTTGCAGCATTCCAAAGGTTGTGCTCGGAATGGCTGCTGCTTCGGCAAACTGGACAATCCGCTGACCGGCACCGGGTTTTTCGCCGTCAAATCCGATGATAAATCCGGCCATTACTCGCAAACCAGATTTGGCAATTAACTCTACGGATTCTATCAGGGAATTTCGGGTATTTTGGAATTTTTTGGTCATTTGCAGGCTTTCTTCATCGGGAGTTTCAATCCCTAGAAACACTGCATTGAAATTGCAAGCAACCATCATATCCATCAATTCTTGGTCTTGGGCTAAATCGATGGATGCTTCTGTGTTGAAAGTAAACGGGAATTTATGTTCTTCTTGCCAAACTTTTAAGTCGGTTAGCAACAGTTTGACGTTGCGTTTGTTGCCGATAAAGTTGTCGTCTACCATGAACACGCCGCGCCGCCAGCCCAAGTTATAAAGGCAATCTAATTCTGCTATCAATTGTTGGGGGGTTTTGGTGCGGGGTTTGCGGCCGTAGAGGACGATGATATCGCAGAATTCGCACTGGAAAGGACAGCCTCTGGAAAATTGAATTGACATCGAGTCGTAGGCGTCTAATTCCAGCAAATCGAAGCGGGGAACTGGGGTTGTGGTAACATCGGGTTTTACGCCGTCCGATCGATAAATTCCGCTTTTTTCGCCGCGCCCTATTGCTTCGACGAACATCGGCAAGGTAATTTCGCCTTCGTCGAGAATCAGGTAATCTATGCCCGCTGCTTGAGGTTCTTCGGGTACAGAAGTCGGGTAAGGGCCGCCGCAAGCTACGGATTTACCGCGCCGTTTTGCTTCGCGAATTATGTCTAGCAAATCTTCTTTTTGGACAATCATTGCGGACAGAATAACGAGCTCTGCCCATTCCCATTCTGCTTCTGTGATTTGTCTGATGTTGCGATCGACTAACTTAAATTCCCATTCTTGGGGTAAAATAGCTGCTACTGTTACCAAACCCAGCGGTGGCAGCAGCACTTTACGATCGACTAATTCTAAAATTTTCTCGTAAGACCAAAATGTTTTCGGAAACAGGGGGTAAACTAGGAGAACTCGCATTATATGTTAAACCTCACATCAGTAAACAACTTGCGATCGGGCTGGCGGGGCGTGAGAGTTTGATCGGCTCTCAAGACTTCATGTTAAGGCTAAAATTACGATCTTGCACTCGATCGAATATCTGGTGAGGGGTCACACCCCCTAAGATAAATAAATGGAGTGCAATTTTTAGCTTGCAGTTCCCTGTTAAAGTTTGCAAATGCTGATATCTTATCGTATTTGACCGTTAATTGACGATAATCGCATTTAAAAAGCATGGGACTAAGGCAAAAAAGAACTTGAAAAACTTAGCATTATTCGTAAAATGCGCCTCGGCGCACCCTACATATATCTCGTAAGGTGCACATTCCCTCTTCCCTCTTCCTTCTTCCCTCTTCCTTCTTCCTTCTTCCTTCTTCCTTCTTCCTTCTAATTTGAATCTTTGCCGGGAATCCCGCTAGTTCTTAACATATCGGCCACTGTGCCGCAGTAACTCGGCATTCCTATGCTTTCGGGATTCACAAGATTTTGATAGGTAAAATGGCGGTAGCTGATGCAAAATCTATCCCAAGCAGCCATCTGAATTCGGAACAGCCAAATAAAGAAATCGGCCATCCGAGGTGACAGAGTAATCCGAAAAAATATCTTTTTATTCAAATACTTGCAAGCTTGTTCTACCACTTCGTTAGCTGTAATCGCCGGAGTTCCAAGCACAAAATGTCGCGGTTCCTCGGAAGCCGGCGGATGCTCAACTAAATAATTAACTACTTTAGCAATATCTGCGCCGTGGATGAAGTGAAAACTGCCATCTGCCTTAAACCAGCGAATCAAACCCATCCATTTTGCGACAAGCGGCAGGCCCGATGACAAGTGAGAGACGGGTTTTTCTGCGTCTCCTCCCAATACTAATGTCGGGTAAAGTGCCGTAATTGGAGGCACATTTGTCAAGGCTGACAGATGCACCATGCAGTTGTATTTTGAGCTAATATAATCTGTCCCCAGTTCCCCGGCTTCTTTGAGCAAATTGTTGTCTCGACCGAGAATGCTGGCCGTTGAAAAATAAATTACTTGTTGGCAAGTCTGTGGCGAAAGTAGTTGAATTAACCGGAGAGTTTTGGTGACGTTAACGTCAAAAACTTCTTGAGTTCCTCCCCAAGCAGTGGCAGCTAAAATTGCGACATTAATTGTTTGCAGAAGTTCGTCAAATTGCTCGATATCTCGCATATCGCCTTGTATGATATGGATGCCGGGGCGGGCTTTCCAGTCAAATTTTAATTTTTCGGGGTTGCGAACTAAGAGGTAAAGTTCGTGGTTTGTTTCTTGAATCAAAGTTTCGGCCATGTAGTGACCGATACAGCCACTTGCACCCGTTATGAAAATTTTTTTGGCGTTCATTTTGCAGAAGGGGAAGGGGGGGACGGCAAGGGGGAGAATTGGGCTGTTTCATTCTCCTGCAATCCGCCAGGGGTTTCAACCCCTGGCTAATAGCAAAAGTCGGTTTCAACCGACTGAAGAGCACCATTGTTAATAAAAGGCTTTTTTGTGGGTGGCGGCGGGTTTATTTAACCTGTCTGCACTTCTTAAAGCTTTTGGTGAACCAGCCCCTACGGGATGCTTTATTCGCAAGGGCGATCTTCGGTGAGTTAAAACCGACGTAAATATTAATCTTGAGCCCTCATAGCGAGGACTTTAGCTATGAGACAGGGGTTGAAACCCCTGTCGGATTGTCGGACTCAAGCAGCAACTGCAAGCAATTTGTCGGCTTGTTTTGCGGTTTCAAAGAAGAAACGCACGTTATCTTCCGGAGTTCCCGGCAATACGCCGTGTCCCAAATTGAGGATGTGTCCGCGATGACCGGCTTTGCGAATTGTATCAAGAATTCGATCGCGAATAAACGGTTGAGAACCAAACAACACGCCCGGATCGAGATTTCCTTGAACGTTCATATTCGGGCCCAAACGCTTGCGCGCGTCGGCCATATCAACCGTCCAATCGACGCTGATTATATCCGCGCCGGATGTTGTCATGCGTTCGAGGAGGCCGGCGCTACCGGTGACTAACAGAATTAGCGGGGTGTCGGGATGGGTTTTTTTGACTTGCTCGAACACCTGTTTCTGGTAAGGTAGAGCGAAGGTGTCGTAGTCTTGGGGGGACAGTTGGCCGGCCCAGGAGTCGAACATTTGCACGACTTGCGCGCCGCAGTCGATTTGATAGCGCACGTAAACGGCGATCGCATCGGCGAATTTCGACAGCAACTGATGCAGTAAAGTTGGATCGGAAAATGCCATGTTTTTGATGATGGCATAATCCTTAGAACCTTTGCCCTCAACCGCATAGGCTGCCAGCGTCCACGGCGCGCCCACAAAACCGAGCACGGTGGATTTGTTGCCGACTTCTTCGCGCAGGGATTTCAGGATTGTTTTGATAAACGGCAAGCTTTCTTCCGGGTTCAGCGGTTGCAGGTTGTCGATTTGCTGCTGAGTGCGAATGGGTGAGTGGATAATCGGGCCTTTGCCTTCGGCGATGTCCATGTCGATGCCCAAACCCGGCATGGGGGTGACAATATCGGAAAACAGAATTACGCCGTCGGGTTGAAACGCGCGCCACGGCTGAAGGGAAACTTCGATGGCAACTTCGGGAATTTCGGAACGTTCGCGAAACGAGGGATACTTTTCTCGCAAATCTCGATAGGCTTTCATGTAGCGACCGGCTTGGCGCATCATCCACACGGGCGGGCGGTCTAGGGTTTCGCCGCGGGCTGCCCGCAACAACAAGGGAACTTCATTTAATGCCGACATTTTAACTTTTCTCTACCTTAGATATTTCAATGCCTTTGGTAGCTTACCACTGTGCGATCGTCCTTTTCGATCGAAAATTCGGCGATCGGGCCGCATCAGCTATTGTCTGTCATTTCGAGGCCCGTTAGCGTAGCGATCCGAAGGAAAGCAATTGCGGGATCTGTTTTGTAGGGTTTCTATTTTCTGGGCTGATGAACTAATTGGTAGACCTTGATTTGCGATCGAACTGTGGTAGTTTGCGAGGGCCTTGAAAAATCGCTGAAACGACGGTATTTCGTCGATGCCCTCGCAGCATTGCTGGGCAAGGGTTTCAGCGATTTTTTCTGCGGGGTTGAAGGAGTTTTGACGGATATTTTGGGAGGCCCTCGCAAATGGCCTCTGGAGATCTTGCCGTATATATGGTGTATGATGGAGTGCTCCCCACTCGCTGGGGAAACTAATTGAATGGAAACATTATCTACTTATACCAATTTAATATGAAGCTGCATAGAATAGGGCTTCTAGAATAAAATTGTAAGATGACAACGAACAGATTTGCGAGCGGAGTGATTTTTTCAAGAACTTGTTGCAAGCGCTCTCGTAGTTGCCCAAAAGTTGTAAAAACCTCTCCAACAAGTTGCTGTTTGATATATTCCCAAACCCGTTCAATTGGATTAAGTTCTGGACTATGTGAGGGCCCACAGACTGGAATTAAATTTTCTGGCCATGAGAGTTCATTAGTGATATGAACACCCGCTCGATCCATTTGAATTAGAGCAATATCTTCACCCAATTGTAGAGAAAGAGCGTCATTCGATTTTAGATTTTAGATTTTAGATTTTGGAGGCGACCCCACGGATTAATTCGGGGGCTTGAGGATTTTAGATTTTAGATTTTGGATTGACTCCACGGATAAATCACGTGGCGGGTACCACCTTTGAAATTCTTGGTCAATAAATTGCTGGAAATCTTCTCCATTAAGATGGGCATATTCTTGGCAAAAATGCCAGCCACTCAATGGTTCGACTACCCCATACAACCAAAAATTTTCACGCTTCCACAGTATGGGAGCAACTGGTTTTACCCCCCGGGCTGTAATTACTTTTCCCGTCAACGTTTTCAGTCCCAAACGGGTAACATCAAGACACAAATATCGTAGCCGTTTACCCAAACCCAAAAAATTTTTTTTGAAACGTCAAGACTGCTGGGACGATGTTTTTTTCCACCATAATACTTGTATTCGTTCTCTTTGGCTGGCAGTACGAGTATTTTTTAGTTTTTTTTCTAAAAACTCTGCACTTTCTTCAATTTTGATTTTTAAACTACGACTCATAAACGCACCATAAAAGCTATCTCTCCATTATATGCAACTTCACATAAAATTGGTATTACAGGTTTAAGACTTATTGCTGGTAGGTTTGATTTGTTGCAGCGCAGGCAAGCTTGCAGCGCAGGTTAGGCGGGCATAGGGGTAAATTCACGCCTACTGTGAATTTGCACATTTGAGAGAGGTTGGGTGCTATTAACTAGTGCATCCCGGCAGAAGTAACTGACCACCCCTTGGGGTGGTAAAAAAAAGCTAAGACGCGCTCGTGCCGAGTCGATGTGTATGTTCATTATCTACGTCTACTCAAGCCCCCAGCTTGAGCCGTGGGTAATGCCGTGGGTAATTACGAATTAAGAATTGGAGCGAAGCGACTTGACAATCATATTGGCGCTTTTGGCGTTACTTCTGCCACTGTGTACTAGTCTATCTTGTACCGATTAGGAATCAAGCGGACCTAGCAACAAGCTTCCAATCGATTGCGGGTCTTCGTTGAAGTAGTATTCGCGGATAGCCTCCACCATTTCATCGGTGGTGATATAGCCGCTGCCATCCTTATCGATCAGGCGGAAAGCCACACGTGCATCGGCCTTTGGCACGTTGATCAACGTATGCATCCAAAGTTCATATTCCTCTAAACTTTGACGACTATCGCCATCGACATCGACGATGTCCATGACCGCCTCGCAAAACGGACGATAGCCTCGATCGTAGTTTTCAGGGGTTACAAGCATACTGTTGGCAAATGCATTCTTGTATTCGGCTTCGCTGATACGACCATCTGCATTGGCATCGGCAGTGGTGACAAGACGCTGCCAAAGTTGCATGGTGAGGTCATATAACCGCTGTCGCGCTGCGGAATCAGGTCCATGACCAAATGCCTCGCACATCCTGGCAATAGCCTGCTCGAAATCTGTTTTCTCAACGTAGCCATTGCCATCAAAGTCGTATCCTTTAAAACGTCGAGCGAGCTTTTTATTGAGAAATGGTGAAATGTTCATAAGAGATATTTTCCTTGTCGAGTTAAATGAATTAATGATTGATACCAATTTTACATGAAGTTGCATAGAATAAAGATAATGTTGAGAGGTGATGAGTTATGGCACGTCAACTGATTGTGGCGATCGCAGAAAGTGCAGAAAGAAGGCGAGCAACAACTAAAACACAGTCGTATCTAAGCGTCAGAAAGAACGGTTGCAAATGTTGTGGTGGCTAAAAACTGGACAAATCACGAGCGCATCAAACCCTGGCCAAACGTCTGGGACGCGATGGTTCAACGGTAACTAGGTGGCTGCAAAAGTATCGTCAGGGAGGATTGTCCGAATTGTTGGCCCTCAAGAGCGCAAGAGTGAAAATCGCCTCACTTGAGCGAAGATGCGATCGCCGGATTACAAAAAAGACTGGAACAGCCACGCCTGTTTCAAAAGTTACGGAAAAATCCTGGAGTGGCGTTGTGGGAGACCGATCGACTGAACCTAACATACCCCACAGTCTATTATTGGTTACACTATCGGCTTAAAGCTAAATTAAAAGTGCCGCGCCCCAAAAGCGCGAAGCAAGAACCCAATGCCGATCGGCGTTTTAAAAAAACATCGAAAGAGCCCTGTTGACCTATCAACGCTTATTGGGAAAGGGACAACGGTTGCGTTACTTGTGTCAAGACGAGACTCGCTTAGGACTCAAAACCTTCAAGGGGAAAGTAATTATGGCGTTTGGGGTAAAACCGATCGCACCGGTACTCTGGAAACGTGACAATTTTTGGCTCTGGGCGTGTGGTCGAACCAATGAGATTGCTGGCATTTTTGTCAAGAATACGATCGCCTCAATACTCAAAGATTTCAGGAGTTTATTGATGCCCTCTCACATCAACTGGGAGATGACATCGCACTAATTCAAGTTGACCAGGCGGGGGTTCATGTAACCAGCGCACGCGGGCGTGGCCTGACAATTTGATTCCCGGCAAGTCAACCAGCTCATAGCCCGGAGCAAGGGTCCCATTGAAAGGGCGCAAGCAATTTATCAAACAACAATTCAAGGGAGAAGTGTTTCTGACACTTGGGGAATTGCGCGAACGACTGGCAGGAGGTTCTGCAACAAATCACACCTGAAGAAATCAGTTCACTATCTTCTTACACTTTCATTCTGGAAGCTTTATTCTATGCAGCTTCATATTAAATTGGTATTACAGTGATGGCTGTTGGGGAACCACCTACACTTAATCAACCCATGAGACTTCCTTTCGATGAAGGAGGGGAAGTGTTCATTTCCTACTACATTTAAATTGATATTCAGGCGTACCTTTAACCAGTACGCAAGGTACAAGCCAAGGATTAGACCTACAAACAAACCTAAGCACTTGACTACCATATCATCTCCTTGTTCACCAGGATAGTGCTAACAGGATTGATGCCTCTGGACACGATCCAGAGGCACCACGAACATACTCTCCACTCGCTGAGGAAACTAATTGAATGGAAACTAGCGAGGCAAAGAAACCCGATTTCTACTAAGAAACCGGGTTGATGAACCCGCGCTAGTGTCCAAAATATAGAACCGATGAAGCACAAATCCTGCGATTGCTTCGTTCCTCGCAATGACAAGAAACAGTCCTCGCAACGACAAGAAACAACTTACCTCGTCACGCACACTCCGCCCACCACTACGCGACATTGATCGCGGCCGGCATCGAATCTACTATCATTCAGCCTAGCCGACTCTAAATTTCTAGTCCGCGAATTGTAATAATAATCTCCCGCCGGAAACCTTCTATTCGGGACAGCGCAGTAAGTTGAATCTTGATAGCCATCGTCAAACCTTACTCTCACCATAGAACGTCTCTCGCGACAATCAACAGACCGCAAGTCAAAATCATCTTGCAAAAGCCGTTCTCTGTCATATCGATCGTTATCTCGCCCGCTGTACCAATCGTCCCGTGAATTGCGAGATCGTCTGCCGTCCCCATCAATTCCCGCAACTTCCAGCGTGTAGCTACCGCCTCTGGCAGCATCTTTTGCTAATACTAAAAGCTTGTAATCACCAGTACGGGGAATTTGATAATTAAAAGAACGGTCTTGCGTAAAGGCGACTTGTTTATTGTTACCGTAAAACAGCACCATAACGGGAGTAAAACCGCGACTTCTATCTGTGTCTAAAAACACTTCAATGTTATCGCCTTCCCGAGCACTGAAAGTGTATTCTTGACCCCGCAATTCTTCCGTCGGAGATCCCGGTGTCCACATATTTCGGAAACGGTAAATCGGCGAAGTGCGGCGAATTACTCCATCTATGCGCTCGTTATTCCGTATCTGTTCGCCAACAGCACTAGAGGAAATACCAGTAAGTGCCAATCCTGTAACTAGGAATGCGGCAGCAATACTGTTTAACAAGTTGTGTGCTTTCATATCAACCTCTCGAAAATTTTAAAATCTTTTTGCTTTTTTGATGCCGAGATTTGCATACACAATCCATTTTAAATGTAATTTCTGCCAACCGTGTCAACCTCACCCAACCAGACTCTTTAGCGGGTGCAAAATTTCAAGCTAAACTCACAGACGTTTATCCCCATTCTAAAGTTGCGATTTATCGCCGCAAATCAGCAATCCCGATTCGGCGTCGAGACAAGCCGTAACTCCCATAGGTAAAGCAGCGTTGACGCCCTCGTGCCCGAAGGGCAAATCCGAGACAATGGGAATATTCAAGTCCCCCAGCCGATCGCGCAAAACTTCTTCAATCCTAAAACTGGGAATACTCGGGTCAATCTCGCAGCGGCTGAAGCGCCCCAAAGCAATGCCCCGCACTCCTGCGAAAGCCCCCGCCATCCGCCACAAAGTCAGCATTCGATCGACCCTGTAAGGAGCCTCAGAAACATCCTCAAATGCGAGAATAACCCCGGTCAAATCCGGTTGATACGGGGTTCCGAGCAAATGAGAAGCAACCGTCAGATTCGCCGGAAACAGCGGCCCGGTGGCTTGTCCGCTGCCCCATCCTTTACCTTGCAAAGATGGTAAGGGACGACCTTCGATGCAGTCAAAAAGTCGATCGACAGACCAATCCGGTTCATCCGCCAAAGTTGTCAGCATCGGCCCGTGAACGCCCCAAATCCCCAATTTTTCGTGATTCCACAGCAAAGCAGTAATGTCGGAAAAGCCGATCAACCATTTCGGCGAATGGGAATCGGGAGTTGGAAATTGGGAGTTTTCCGGCTTTCCCACTTTTCCTTTTTCCAAAAGTCTAGTGCTGCCGAAACCGCCTCGAACACAGAGAATACCGCGACAATCCGGGTCATTGAGGGCATCTGCTAGCTGTCGGACGCGGTTTTCGTCGGAACCTGCCAAATAGCCCCAGCGATCGTCAAAACCTGGTGTTAATTCAACTCGATAGCCGCGAGATTTCCAAATTTCTACACCCTTTTCAAAGTTGGTTGATTCTCGCAAAGTGCCACTAGGGGCAACTACTTTGAGCAAATCTCCTGGTTGCAGAAATTTTATGTTAGTCATTAGTTATTAGTTATTTGTTATTTGTTATAAGCTGTTCTACATTTAAATTGTCTGTTAAAAAACAATTCCCCGTATTGTGGGGAGTAGGGGCCCTAGCGTCCCGCCCGCCCTGAATATACAACTTAAATGCGCGACAGCTTATCGTGTTTTGTGAATTAACGGTAATTCTGTAGGGGCGGGTTTTAGCAACCATCAACTATTAAAACAAACAATCTCCAAAACCCGCCCCAAACCCAGGGACTATCGACATCAACATTACCCACATTTAGATATTTCGTTGGGTGGGAGCGGGTTTTCGAGATTGTCTGTTTCATGCGGAAATTTTCTGTGAACCCGCCCCTACGGGATAGGGTTAATTATTGATTTAGGAGTGAGTTTTTCAGATTGTTTGTTCATGATTGCTAAGGCAAAGTTAGAATTTCCACCCCAGAATCAGTAACAGCCAGAGTGTGCTCGAATTGAGCCGAAAGCTTTCCATCTTGCGTGATCGCAGTCCAACCGTCGGCCAAAATTTCCACTTCCCAAGTACCCTCATTAATCATCGGCTCGATCGTAAAAACCATGCCTTGTCTGAGCTTCTTTCCCGTGCCCCGCTTGCCGTAGTGCAGAATTTCCGGTTCAGTGTGAAAGACTCGGTGAACCCCGTGCCCGGCAAAATTTCGCACTACCGAAAAACCCTGTGCTTCAGCATATTCTTGAATCGCTGCACCGATGTCCCCGGTACGAGCACCCGGTTTAACTTCCGCAATTCCTCTTCTGAGACATTCCTCAGTTACTTCCACTAACTTTTTAGCTACAGGCGAAGGTTTCCCGACAAAAAAAGTTTTGGAAGTATCGCCGTGATAACCATCTACTAAAGGCGTTACATCTATATTAATAATGTCACCTTCTTTAAGAATTTGTTTAGCATTCGGGATGCCGTGACAGACAACTTCATTGACGCTTGCACACAGAGATTTAGGAAATCCTTTATAACCTAGCGGAGCGCTTTTTGCTCCGTGTGCCAAAGTCCAGCGTTCGGCTTCGTCGTTAATTTCGAGAGTGCTGACACCCGGTTTTACCATCGGTTCGAGATGTAGCAAAAGTTGAGCTGCTAAGCGACCGGCTTGGCGCATTTTTTCTATTTCTCTACTGGATAAAAGCACTAAACGTTCGGTTGCCATAGTTTCTGTTTTCTTTTTTTCTGGTCGATTAAGAGTTTATTTAACTCAATTTTAGAATAGATTTGAACCAGCGTTCAAAACGATCGCCCAAAGCTTCCAAAGAGTATTCTACCTCTGCTTGTCGCCGGCAAGCGCTGCGGTCAATTTGGTCTAAGCGGGCGATCGCACCTACCAAGCCATTTACACTATCAGGCTCCACTAAAAAGCCCGTCAGTCCGTCTCGAACAATTTCGGCCGGCCCCCCGCGCTCGTAAGAAATCACAGGTACACCGCACGCTAAAGCCTCGATCGCGACATTTCCGAAAGCTTCAACCCAACGCGGCGTCATCAACAATGCTCGGCACTGCCGGACTTGCTCTTGCATTTGGGTTGTTGTCAAAAATCCTAAATATTCTACCGGAGCATCCGGGTAATCTGCACAAATTTTTTGCCAATAATCCTCATCTTGCATTTTGCCCATAATTTTGAGGGGAATGCCTGTAATTTTCGCTGCTGCCACTGCATCTTCTAAGCCTTTTTCCGGGGCGATGCGGCCCAGCCAAGCTAATTTGGGTTCCGGTTGGCTGCCAAATTCGTACAGCGATAAATCGATGCCGCTTCCCAACAACTGACATTTGCCGGCAAAGGCAAAGGTTTCGGCTTGGGAAAGGGTGTAAACTCCGATCGTGCCGGGAAACTCTACTGCTATTTGTCCGGCAATGCGATCGAGCGATCGCGAAAGCGATCCCATACTGATAAAATGGGCGATCGGAGTTCTAAAAAATGGCGTCAAATAAAACGGCAGCCAATCGTAGGCAAAGTTAACAATGACATCCCATTCATCCTGAACTTTGCGAGCGTATTCCCACATATTCGCCAGCACAGCATCGGCGGGCATCACAATAGCAGCATTGTAATCTTGTGTTTGGGCGGTTACTTGCAAATCGCCTGTTATTTCGATTACTGGAATTGATTCTAAGACCGAACCTACTGGTGCTACAACTGCTATTGTATGACCTCTGCGGTGCAATTCTTTACCGATGTTGAGGACTGTAAGTTCGACTCCGCCGCCCAAACCCGAACCGAGTTGACCGACGGAAGTTGACAGGAACAATATTTTCAAAGAGTTAGTAGTCATTAGTCAGTTGTCATTAGTCAGTTGTCAGCAGTCACTAATTGTAACACAATCTAAATTCTAAATTCTCTCCTCTCAAATTTCAAAGTTCCAATTACTTGAAAATAGCTAGATATAGCGGTTCTCAAGTGAGTGAGGTATTCACAAATCAATTAACAATTTCTCAATCCCCCAATCTAAAATCTAAAATCTAAAATCTAAAATCTAAACCTGTACCTCATGTTACTGAGAAAGGCTATATATCAATCCCTCCCCGAACGCGGACGGATGCGGTTCAACTGATTGATTGCCCAGCGAGCAGTTTCCTGAACTTCTGGATCTGGATCGTCCGTTGCACGGTGCAACCAGTGACTGATCTGATTCACCAATTCGTAAATCCGCGTCAAGTCGCGAATCGCATTTTTCCGCACTTCGGGGTTTTCATTTTGCAGCGAAATTGACCAGGCATTATTCATGGGTTTGAGCGTGCGAATGCCAATTTCTGAAAGACTTGCCAAAATTAAACTGTACTGCTTCGAGTCGGAATTCGGTAGCAAATCGAGCAACGGCTCAACTGCTCTGGAATCTCCCTGCTGGCCGAGTTCCCAAATTGCTTTGCGTCTCTTTACCGGATTTAAGTGCTGCAAATCTTCAATCAGTGCTTCGATAAGATCAACTTTAGGTCTGCCATCCGTTTCGGGAAGGGAAATATCTTTCTTCCGACTTGCTAGCGAATCGGCTCGATTAATTGTTTCGGGAATGTTGAAACCTGTGTCACTGTAGCCGTTGCTGTTAGTTTCCAAGGGCACTGTGTCGGAATTTATTCGATCGCCCTCGACTCCTGCATCATCGGATTCTGGTTCCCCCGATTCCCGGCTCCCCGATAAAGATAGATCGCTAGTGTCGAGATTGTAGCCCTGTGGGAAATCAACAGGGTAGGGCAATGCTGGTTGTGGTTTTTGTTTCCCAAAAGAAGCGTTTTGCTGTCCTGTGTTATGCAAGTTTGTATGAGAATTGGGATTGGTGAATCTAGAGTTTCTTTGGTTTTGGCGATCGGCTCTTACCCGTTTTCGTTTAGAATGATGTGACTCGCCGCTGCTAACTAATTTGAGCATGATAGATACTGCCGCTGCCGTGATGACAACTGCTGCAAAACCCAATATTAAAAACCCCCGTTGGCGAGACAAAATGACGATTAAATTAGAGATTGATTTCGGGATTTTGGAATTGGATTTTGGCGTTTTGGACGGCTGAGATTTGCTTCTATCTGGCGCTGGAGAGGGTTTTTGAGAATTCGAGTCCTGGCGGTCGTCCGGGGGAGAGTTCGCCTGAGCAATTTCTTGGGAAACAGCCCGATAAGAGGCATTGATAGCCTGTTGCCTTCCTTCGGCACTTGGACTGAAGGCAGCGCCCAGACAGGCAATACAAGTGAACAAACATAGAGTGGAGCGGTAGTACGCCATAAGACTCAATCGGGTTTTTGAGAGGCAACGCCGCATGACGAGCTTTAGTGTAACCTTGAGTTAGCTCGATCCTAGCTGCTATGCGCCCAACTAATTCACAAATAGCACCAGACTCGCAAAAAATCCTGGTTTGAGGTGAGAGCGAGGCGGATATCATAAGCACAATTGTGTCATTGACGTGCAACTTCTTTAAATAATTAGTTTGAAACGAACTACATCGGTGGCTGCCGGTAAAGCAACCGCATCCACAAAGTTGATTGCTGCTCACCTCAGCAACCTCAGCTAAGTGCCGTGCAGGCGCCGCGCCGCAAGCGAAACGGCCTGGCGGGACTTCCGGGGTGCGGGCGGGCGATTGTTGCTCGCCGTCGATTTCTCACTCAGTCATGGACGCAGGATTGTTTAGAAACCGGGTTTTTTTACGAAAAGAAGGGTTGTAAACGTCAGATTCGGTAAAAACCCCGGTTTCACCGGTTCCGATGCGTCAGTCCTGTCACTGTAGCGTGGCACGATCGAGAGTTTAACAAGCTTCAGAACGGGCAAGCCGATCGTTTTTGTCTTAATCTGGGCGCGAGACTGTCAATCTGATTAATTTCAGGGCTGGTGATTTTCCCTGGTACTAAGAAAGAGATCGCTGATTTGACCGATGTTAATTGCAAGGGGGGCAATTATGCCGGATAGAAGTGTTTGCGCGATCGACTAACATAACCGTTAGGAAATATTGTATTCAGCAATCAAGCGCCAAAATTTTTTTTATCTTGTAAAAGCAGGGTCGAATTTAGTTAGAAGCTATAGTGACAGCCAGTAGAGCCTTTCACGCACGCCCCTTTGCCAGCGTTCTGTTTATTTGTACCCACTTACTTAAGTTAAATCAATCGGTATTTAATTCTGTGCCGCCAAATTTGATATAAGATCGAGCTAAATTTCTAGTGTGAGAGAGTAGAGGCATTTGTGAGCCAACAAGATATTTTAAATTTAGCAAAAGAAGGCGATGCCAGGGCGATCGCATTTCTGATCGGCCAAGCGCTCGAAAGCTTCGGGGTTACGGCTAAAGCCAGCCTAGAAAATGACACCCTGCACCTGCTGCTGGAAGCAGAACAATTGCCCGCAGAAGAAGCCTGTCTCCGAGTCGCCGTCAAAGGATTGCAGCGGCTGCAACCAAATAACATTTACTCCGTAACAGTTTACGGGCGGCGGGGCGGCCAGCAATTGCCCGCTTGGACTCAGACGGTAGAATTTAAAAAACGCTTGACTCCCGCACCCGTGAGCGAACCAGTAGCCGTGAGTGCAACAGCCGCGAGTCTACCCGCTGCTCCAATTCCTGTGACTTTGCCCAAGCTAGAAAAAACTCAAAATGTCACAACTGCACCCCCTCAAACACCAAAAAAATCTCCGCCCCAACCCCCTAAAATCTCAACTCCAAAACCTCAAAACCAAAGGCAGAAAAAGCCATCACCGCAGCCCGAGTTAGCAGGCACTAAAACTAAGAAATCTGGGCTGTCAGTCGGTGCTCTGAGTCTAATTATCGTACCGATATCCGGCTTGGTTCTGGCTTCTCAACTTTACAAATCCTCAAGTACCGCTACTATTAACCCTCTAACGTCAAAGCCTGCGGTACAAAAAGCGATCTCGACACCAGCACCAGCAGCCGCAGCCAAACCCCTTCCCGCTCCAAAATCGCCCTCTCCGGCTGCCCAAAAACCTGCCACCGTGCCCGCCACTGTCAGCATCAAAGCAGTTGGTGACATGATCCCCGGCACAAATTATCCCTACAACAAACTGCCGGCAAAAAAAGAGATGTTATTAGAGTCGGTAAAACCGTACCTCAAAGGAGCTGATATTCTGTTTGGCAATTTTGAAAGCACGATGACCGATTATCCTTACAGTTCCAAAGCAGGCGGCGGACGAATGCTGTTTGCCTTTAGGACGCCTCCGAGTTATGCCAAAATTTTCAAAGATGTTGGTTTTGATATTTTGAATGTTGCCAACAATCACTCTTACGATTTTAACGAGCAAGGATTTAATGACACGATTAAAAACATCGACAGCAACGGCATGAAGGCTGTTGGGAAAAGAGATCAAATTGTTTATCAAAATGTCAAGGGGGTGAATTTTGCCTTTATCGGTTTCAGCAACTACGGCGAAGTTCACAATTCTTTGCTGGAACTGAAAGCGGGAGCCGAAGTAGTCAAAAAAGCTAAGGAAAAGGCTGATATTGTAGTGATATCAGTTCATGCTGGAGCTGAAGGAACTGGAGCTATCAATGTGAGAAATAGAACTGAGTTTTTTTACGGAGAAAACCGGGGAAATATGGTTTTGTTTTCGCGGACGATGATTGATGCGGGAGCAGATTTGATTTTGGGACACGGCCCGCACGTTCCCCGTGCGATGGAACTTTATAAAGGGAAATTGATTGCTTATTCCCTGGGAAATTTTTTGGGTTATCGCACTCTGTCCACAGCAGGAGCACTCGGTAAATCTCTAATTTTGGATGTGAAAATGACTCCGCAAGGGGATTTTGTTTCTGGTAAGATTATTCCCATTCAACTTGACGGGCGAGGTGTTCCGGCTGTTGATAACAATTTTAGGACTGTGGGGTTGATTGACCGTTTGACAAAGAGCGATTTTCCCAATAGCGGTTTGAAAATTGATGACAAGGGGATAATTTCCAAGAAATGATCGGGGCAATTATTGACCGAAGAAGTGAGTTATGAATCACATCTTTCAGCATTCTCAAGAACAGGCAAGATGCCTGTTCCACCAAGAATGAGTTGTCTTGTGGGGTGGGCATCCTGCCCGCCCAAAAAAAGATTATTGATATTGGTGCAAGATGTGAGTTATGACCAGAAGCTATACTTCCGGTGAATCCTCAAATAAGCGATCGCCCCTGTGCAATCGATCGGCCATTTGATAAGTTTGTGCTTGCGATCGCACTGTCGGGGCATGGGCGGCTAAATACCTTGCCGCCGCTACCAATACCACAACGCGATCGCCCGCATTCTCTAATAAAGCATACTGGCGAAATGCCGCTTCTACCTGCTGAATAACGTGGAAATCCCGATTTTCCCGCAGCATCAGTTTTCCTAAAACTGCCATCAACCGTTCCGATTTGCCACCGCTATATAAGTATTTTGCAACTAATTTACCGACTTGATTCACCTGTTGCTGTCTGTCCAACAAGTCGGGCAGTTGTTTGAGCAATTCTTCTGGATTCTCAACTACATCTGTTGGTTCTGGAAGTCGCGCAGGCGGTACATTTAAGAAACGGTTGAGATATACGCCGATCGCTGCATCGAAAACTCCCCGCAGCAACTCTATTGAAGGCGATCGCCGCAATCCTTGATGCACCGCATTCGCAAAGGTAAAGGGATGGTGCGCTGAATTCCAGTCGCTGTGGTCGTTATTCGTATTAAACCGGGCTACGCGGAGGGCAGCAGCATAAGTGACTGCACTAGCTAATTCTGCTTCGCTACAACCTTCTTTCAAGGCAGTTAAAAGTGCATCGACGATCGCCAATACATCTTCGCCCAACAACATCGGAATTAACTGTTCTCTTCCCAACCAATTGCCCCGGTGCGATCGGCCCATTTCTAAAGCTGCCGGCAATTTCGCCATCGCTGATTCTAAAATTGCCACCACATCCACAGGATAGCGCCAAGAACTCGACTCTTCCATGCGCGCCGCATTCGCCAAACCAGCCACCAAACTCGCGAAAACAGTTTCTGCCCCTTCCCAATTCACTGCATCCAGGGCTTCTAACGCCTTGTTAATAAAGTCGAGGCTGTGACCGACATCAATGTAGCGGTGGTCAGTAGCGGCCGCAAACAGCATATCAGCAATTTGTTCTCGTTCAAGAGGCGCGCGTACTGCTGTCAACAAACATCGTTCCGCCGCTTCACTGTCTCTGATTTCAATAAATTGCCGGAACCAGCTTTTGAGTGTCTCTGGATCAACCTCAGAATTAGGCAAGGGGTGAACGGCAAAGTGAGGAGGTGCGCCTGCACTATCGCGGGCCACTGCCGAAAGTCCCTGATAGAGGGCGGGGGGTCGGTCTTCTGGATCTAGATAAGGCAGGATATTCATCAAGCAGGTGTGGATCGATAAACCCGTATCCCATCCCGATTTGTTGTAGCGCGTGCCAAATTCTAATCCGATTTGGAAAGGTTCGCTGGCAGTTGCCCCCAGATCTAGCAAGGCAATCACTGACTTGGCGATGACTAGGGAAATTCCTTGTTCTAACCCATCTTGAAGTCGCTGGCGCTGGTGGGCGTAAGGGTCAAGCTGTTGTGCTAAATTTACCCAAACTTCCCCGTCGCGAATTTCCGCCGGGAACGATCGCACGTCGTCGGCCCAAGAGTCAAAAGTACCCCCGCTGGCGACATCAAAGCGGGCGTAGTGCCAAGGACAGGTGACTATGCCATCTTTGCAAGTGCTGCCGTTGAGGGGAAAACCCATGTGGGGACAGCGGTTGTCGATCGCGTACACCCGATCGTTTGAGTAAAAAAGGGCGATCGTCTGTTTTTCCAAATTCACTAACAAACTGCCCTTTGTCTCGACTTCTGCAAGTTTCGCAGCGCAAACGTAATAGCCTGAAGTCTCAGCCATAAGTTTTTAAACTAATTTATATATAAACTAGATTAACTCAATCTCGATCGATCGCCATAAGGTTAGTGTTTTCGACTCATTCCAGATTCATCAGCGATCGCAAAGCTTCTTTCATCTCCTCTACCGTTGTTGTCGCCGTACCGAATTGACGCACGACAATACTAGCCGCCAAATTGCCCAAAACTGCCGCTTCCCAACCGGATGCACCGACGCACAAAGCTAAAGTCATTGCTGCTACAACTGTATCTCCAGCACCGGTTACGTCGAATACATCAGTCTTGTTAAAAGGGGGAATGTCCCAACTTTGAATTGCAAATTCCCCCTTTTCACAAATGGATGTTGGAGGGGGTGAATTTTTGATTTCTGCGCCGTTCGCCCTTTCAAACAAAGTCATCCCTTCTTCGCCGCGAGTTATCAGGATTTGTTGAGCTTGAGTTAAGTTCAACAAATCGCGTCCTGCTTGCATTAAAGTTTGAGGGTTTTTGATAGGATATCCGACGGCTTGCTCGGCTTCTGGCAAGTTCGGAGTAAATAACATTGCTCCAGAATATCGCTGCAAATTTGTTTGAGCGTCTACAATGGTTTTGCCGGGAACCACTGCCGATTCGATCGCCAAACGAGTCAAAACTCCGTCGCCGTAGTCGGAACAAACCACTGCATCTACTGTCGGTATTTGCTGCCGGATGTAGTCTGCCAGTTGCAACTGCAAATCTAAATCCGGCAACTCGTCCGATTTGCGATCGACTCGGACAATTTGCTGAGTCACAGACTGCCGCGCGTGCCCGGAAATTCGAGTTTTGGTCACAGTTGGACGCTGCGAATCGATTAAAATCCCAGCCGTATCAATTCCCGCCGCCTCAAAAATACCGCACAAAGCCTTTCCCTGGTCGTCTTTTCCCACCAAACCAGCAACTTTTACTTGGCCTCCCAGTTTGGCTAAATTATAGACAGCATTTGCGCCACCTCCGGGTACTTGCTGAGTATTTTCGTAGCGCAAAATCAACACAGGCGCTTCGCGGGAAATTCGCTCTACTTGTCCGGTAAGAAACTCGTCCAAGGTCAAATCTCCGATCGCTAATACCTGCGCTCGATGGAAGCAGTCTAATCTTTTCAATAATTGCTCAGTTGAGGCACGCAGTTGAGGCAAAAAATCGGAATAGTCGTTAGTCATTAACCAAAAAAATGAGACTGAGGATTTGATTGTTGAGCGTGGAACGAGCGGGAATTAAAAATCCTAATATAAATTAATAATTAATTTCCTCCCTTGTTTGATTTTCAACTTTTAATTGATTTTCTGACTGGGATTTTAAGAAACCAGTTGCAGGCTGTTGGCGATCGCACTCGCTCAAACAATTGGGCAAAAAAATGCGGATAAAAGCGCAGCCATTCAGACTCAAGAGAAAGTTTTACGGTGTGGAAGTTTCCTTCTACATAAGTGCCTTCAAAAAACAGCAAAATTATTTCAATTTCTGTTTGATGATCGTAATTACCTGAGTCATTTGTTTTTTGAGTGCATCAATTTCCGCTTGCATTTTCGCCATTTTCACAGTCATCGCCTGAATTTCGGCCGCGCCCGCTCCAGAAGTGGGTGCAGCGGCGGCTGGGGCTTCCGGCACCGGTTTCTTTTTGGCCAGCACCATCGCCGATTTGATTGCCTCGGTTAGCTGCTTCTTCTCAAAGGGTTTGGCGATGAATGCAAAAAAATGCTTCTCGAAGGGTTTCGGAATTTTTTCCATCACCTCTTCTTCGCGGCCCGACATGATCACTAAAGGTATCTTAGAAAGCTCCGGATGGGCTTGCACTTTTTGATAAACTTCCCAACCGCTGACTTTCGGCAGTAGGAAATCTAACATAATTAGATTGGGACGGGCTTGACGGATCAGTTTGAGTCCCTCTTCGCCGTCTTTTGCTTCTAAAACTTCAAAGTTACCCTGAGGCAACATCTCTCGGACTCGGACGCGGATGACTTTACTGTCATCGATTACCAAGATTTTTTGACCAGCCACGACTGACTCCTTCAGTAATGAATGAGTGATGATTTGCAACCTTCAGTATATCCCTAACAGAATTCTACCCATAATTCTGGGCGAGTTTAGTTTTGTTGCACCTCGGCGGGATTCTGGTTTAGGGTGAGACTCCTACAAGTTCAGGGGCTTTGATTTCGGATACGATCGAAGGAATTAAATCAATTGCCACTTCATTATATGTCGCCCCAAACTCCTCAAACTCCTACAGTCAAAGCAATTACCGCCCAAATGCGGGGTGAAATCGAGGCGATGCCGCAGTGGTTGCGCAGGCCCGTTGGCAAAGCTAGCGAACTTTCCCAAGTGCAAAAAATTATTAAACAGCGACAAATTCACACGATTTGCGAAGAGGGCCGATGTCCCAACCGGGGCGAGTGCTACGCCCAAAAAACGGCGACTTTTTTGTTGATGGGGCCGACTTGCACCCGCGCTTGTGCTTTTTGTCAAGTAGATAAAGGTCATTCTCCGATGCCCCTCGACCCGGAGGAACCGCAAAAGGTGGCCGAGGCTGTGCAGTTGTTGGGTTTGCGCTATGCGGTGCTGACTTCGGTGGCTAGGGATGATTTGCCGGATGGGGGTGCGGGTTGGTTTGCCAGGACGATCGCCCAAATCCGCATTCTGAACCCGCATACTGAAGTTGAGGTACTGACGCCGGATTTTTGGGGGGGAATCGGGAGGAGTTCAGAGGGGGAGAATTCCGGCCTCCATGAGTTGCAGCGATCTCGGATTCGCACGGTGGTGGAGGCTAAACCGGCTTGTTACAACCACAATATTGAGACGGTGCGCCGGTTGCAAGGGCCGGTGCGGAGGGGGGCGAAGTACGATCGCTCGATCGACGTTCTGCGTATTGTTAAGCAATATGACCCAACTATTCCCACCAAATCCGGTTTGATGTTGGGGCACGGGGAAACCGAAGCCGAGATAGTCGAAGCGATGAGCGATTTGCGGGACGCCAAGTGCGATCGGCTCACCCTCGGTCAATACATGAGACCGTCTCTAGATCACCTCCCAGTGCGCAAATACTGGACGCCGGCCGAATTTGACCGTTTTGGGTCGATCGCCCGGGAGATGGGGTTTGAGCGCGTGCGATCGGGGCCTCTCGTCCGCAGTTCCTACCACGCCGGAGAGAGCGAGTGAAATTCATCAGAATTTAACTCGGTATAAACTCCTTGTTACAAAAAATAACTCTAGAGGATTGTGCATAAGTGCGACGCTCTCTGCTATTTGTAAATAGAGTGACTTATGAATTAGGAGCTTTACTTATGGCAGAGATAGCGAAGAACCAATTAAAATCCGACT
The DNA here is from genome assembly GCF_036704885.1 of Microcoleus sp. F4-D5. NCBI lineage: Bacteria > Bacillati > Cyanobacteriota > Cyanophyceae > Oscillatoriales > Microcoleaceae > Microcoleus > Microcoleus sp. F4-D5. The sequence continues at coordinate 39,736 of NZ_JAUBSX010000035.1, forward strand.
CCGTGATGAAAACGGGCAAATTCCCTTACACGTTTCGCGCGGCTTGGTTTTTGGGGCTGTTAGCGATCAATTTTCTGGTTGCAGCCTATTATTTCCATATCATTGAATAGTTCTGCAAGTTGATTTTTAGCAGACCCTGCTGTTCTCGACCTCAACGTCCGAGAGAGGGAGAGAGGGAGAGTTTTGAGTTTTGAGTTGGCGAGAATATGACTTCATCCTTCTAACTAATAACTGCTGACTTCTTCCCTCTTCCTTCATCCTTCTAACTAATGACTTCTCTAACGATTTCTCGACGCTTCTAGCTTTGACAACCGCTCTTGAATTTTGATAACATCTTGCTTCGTTTCAATTACCAAAGTTGCTAAATTATCAAACATCGGGTCTCCCGACCGCACTCTAGGATTTGTCCTACCAGAACTCGGAAGGCTAGGAGACAGAGGCCGGTTAACTCTAGAACCTTGGTTTTGCAAACTGTAGATTTGTCCTCTGAGTTCAGAAATTTGACTTTCTAATTGAGTAATACGAAATTCTAATTGACTTGCGGATTGAGCGGGCGTGACAATTGGCGCAACAGCAATTGCTAAGGCGCAAGCCAGACACAAAAGACAGATTGTTAGGGCGCGATGGCGAATATTTTTCGGCATAGCTTTAATAATTTAAATTATACCAGTTCTAAGATAACAAATCGCCGAGATTTGTTGCCTCTATCAGAAGTAGGTCTTATGGCAACTAGGAACGTAGCTATTTTAATGTTCGATGATGTCGAGGTACTGGACTTTGCTGGCCCTTTTGAAGTGTTTTCGGTGACATCAGAATTAAGTAAGGGCGAGCGACCTTTTGCAGTCTCTACCGTAGCCGAACATCCCGGTGCTGTCAGCGCCCGCAACGGTTTGAGTGTAAATCCCGACAGCACCATTTCCGATTGTCCGCCACCGGATATTTTAATTGTACCGGGAGGACAAGGTACGAGAAAGTCGATCGATAATTCAGCAGTTATTAATTGGATAAAAGATTCTGCGCCAACAGCAGAATTAGTGCTTTCTGTCTGTACGGGTTCGCTGCTTTTAGCAAAAGCTGGCTTGTTGGAAGGTTTGGCAGCAACTACCCACCATCAGGCATTGGATTTATTGAAAAAATTAGCGCCCAACACAACTATTATCGAAAACCAGCGATTTGTAGATAACGGCAAAATCATCACTTCTGGGGGAATTGCTGCGGGAATTGATATGTCTTTGCACGTTGTCGGCAAGCTTTTGGGAACAGCACAAGCTGAACGAACAGCAGAGCACATGGAGTATAAAATTGGGAATGGGTAATTAGGCATTGGGAATTGCATAATTTGCGCGTAGGGGCGGGTTTTACCAACTATCTACGACTAAAACAAACAATCTCGTAAACCCGCCCCGCCCATACACAAAGGATGCTACCGGACGTGATATCAAGCATCTTCGCCCCAAACTTTTAGTTGTAAATAGACTAATAGCAAAGCTACAGCCATCAGGAAAGTTGCCGCTGCTGCTGCATAGCCAAAATCAAATTGCGAAAAAGCTTGCTCGTAAATATAATAAACTAGCAAATTAGTAGAGTTCAAAGGGCCGCCGCCGGTGATGACGTAAACTTGCTCGAAACTCCGCAGGGTAAAAATAGCAGTAGTGACGGTAGCAAATACTAAAGTCGGTCGCAAACCGGGTAAAGTGATGTACAAAAATTGCTGCCAAGCATTAGCTCCATCCAGTTCTGCTGCTTCGTAACGATTTACCGGAATTGCTTGCAATCCTGCTATAAATACTACCATATTAAAGCCTAATTGTTTCCAAATACTGAGCAGAATTATCACTGGCATTGCCCAAACTGTGCTGCTAAGCCAAGGAATTGGATTGAAGCCGATCGCCATTAACACACTATTCACCGGGCCTTCGGTTTGAAACAACCACCGCCAACCCAAGCCAACTGCAACTAAAGAGGTAATCGAAGGAATAAAATAAGCGGTGCGGAGAGCTCCTCGCCAAGCAAACGAGCGATTTAGCAAAACTGCTAAGCCCAATGGAATCACTAAACTGGGAATGACTGTCGCAGTAGTAAAATAGAGCGTATTTTGGAGAATTTGCCAGAAATCCGGGTTTGTGACTATACGCCAGTAGTTGTTGAAGCCAATCCAACGCACTCCAGACTGGGTAAAGCTGCCGCTGGTAAAGCTGAGGTAAAATAAATAGGCGATCGGCCCAATCAAAAAAGTACCCAGCAACAGCAAAGCTGGGGCCAGGAAAGTCCAAGCTGCGATCGAATCATTATCCAACCAGTTAAAACGCCCAAATTTTATCCGAACCATTGGCTTGTAAATTTTAGCTTTTAGTTTTAAATGGTATCACAATATAGGTCAACGTCAAAATGAACCTTCTCGATATATTAGCTCATTTACCCACTATAGAAACTGAAAGGCTCCTGCTCCGAAAAATTACTTTAAACGATGCCAGCGATATGTTTGAGTATGCCTCAAACCCCGAAGTATCACAATACACAATGTGGTCAACTCACACCTCGATCGAAGACACTAAATACTTTCTCAGGTCACTTACTAAAATGTACAAAAGACGAGAGCTTGTAGATTGGGGACTCGTCCATAAAGCTGAGAAAAAGTTTATCGGAACTTGCGGATTTGTGGAATGGAGCATGACGCACAGCCGCGCGGAAATTGGCTACGCACTCTCTAGGAGATATTGGGGCGAAGGATACATGAGCGAGGCTGTCAATGCAGTGATTGAATTCGGCTTTCGGGAGATGTTGCTGAATCGAATTATGGCTCGATGTGAAGTTAACAATATTGCTTCCGCTCGGGTGATGGAAAAAGTGGGGATGCAATTGGAAGGGATATTGCGACAGCACCTATTTGTGAAAGACAAATATTGGGATCTGAAAATTTATTCGATTCTCAGGGAAGAGTTTTTTGATAATATTGTAGAATAAGGTTAAATCAGTAAGTGACAGAATAAAATATACTTAAGACGGAGGCAATATCTCGATGTAGAGTGCGCCGAAGCACACCTTACCCTTTACCTCTATAGTAGAATACGAGTGAATAGTTTTTATCTTGATGACCGAGAATTTCAAAGGTGGTACCCGCCACGCGATCGATCCGTGGAATCAATCCAAAATCTAAAATCCTCACGCCCTCGAATTTATCTCGCGCAAGTCAATCCAAAATCTCAAATCTCAAATCTAAAATCGAATGACCGCTAATCCAGTATCTATTAATTCCAATGCCTGCCTGATTTCTCCTGAGATTGGCAAAAGTGGGATCTATCCGGCCCATCCTCCCTTAAAATTAGGAGTTTTAGCATCAGGAAGCGGCAGCAACTTCGAGGTAATTGCCCGATCCATCCAAAACCAACAACTCAACGCTCAAATCCCAGTATTAATTTACAACAACCCCGAAGCCAAAGCCGCAGCCAGAGCCGAAAAATACGGCATTCCCTCGATTCTGCTCAATCACCGCGACTGCAAAAGCCGCGAAGAATTAGATACAAAAATTGTTAAAACTTTCCAAGAATATGATGTAGAATGGGTAGTGATGGCGGGTTGGATGCGAATTGTTACCAAAGTTTTGCTCGATGCTTTTCCCGATCGCGTTATTAACATTCACCCCAGCTTACTGCCAAGTTTCCCAGGAATTCGCGCGGTGGAGCAAGCACTGGCCGCTAAGGTTAAAATCACCGGATGTACGGTGCATATCGCCCGTTTAGAAGTAGACAGCGGGCCGATTTTAATGCAGGCTGCGGTGCCGGTATTGCCTGATGATACTGCAGAAACGCTGCACGCGAGAATTCAGGTGCAAGAGCACAAGATTATGCTGGGTGCTCTTGCACTTATTGCCGAATCTAATCGAAAATATTGTGACTAAAAACCTCACCAGTGCCGCATCTATCCCGGAATTGCCCGTCAGCGAATCACCCGAAACAGACCCGCCGCTGACTCCGCCCAAAAACGGATAGTTGCGAATGACTTAAGTGCTGAAAAGATCAAAATTTTAGAGTCTTGTTCTAGATCCCAGATTCAATGCGAGAGTCAATCTAAAATCTAAAATCTAAAATCTAAAATCGAATGACAGACTCGAATCGCCTGAAATTAATTCTCAAAGAAAGGCTTAAAAAGAACATCGGCATCAAGGGAGAATTTTATCTGCCTTGCTTGCCATCGATGCTAGACGACTATCTTAAATTACTCTCAGACTTCTTAAACATTCTCGGGCAAAATATTGACGCTGCCCAAACCGAAAACTTGCGAACATTAATCGCCAACGCCTTAACAGAAGGATTCAAAAATTCCCCCCACGCTAATCTAATAGTCTCATATTTTCCCGCCAATGCCCAAAGCGGTTTAGCCGGCGGCATTACTCTGAATACCAAGATTCAAGTCGAATCGATGGCCCAGAAATATCATACCTGGCCGGATATTCGCCCCGAACCTTTATTCGGCAGCCATCCCGATGCCAAAGTTATCGCCACTGCCGCTGAATTAGGCGAACCGGGAAAAGCACCTATTTTAGATGTTGGTGCGGGCCCAGGGCGCAATAGCCTGCCTTTAGCAAGGTTAGGCCATTCCGTGGATGCGATCGAACTAACACCGATATTTGCCGAGAAACTATCAGCAGCAGCAACCGCCGAAAACTTGCCGATAAATGTCACCCAAGGCGACGTTTTAGACCCATTATTGAGGATGAAAACTTATCGGTACAAATTAGCCATTGCTACCGAAGTTCTCTCTCATTTCCGCTACCCCGAACAAGTCCGCCTGTTCCTCGGCAAAATGTCCGATGCCGTTTTAAGCGGCGGGTTTATCTTATTCAGCACTTTCTTAGCTGTAGATGGGTACGAACCCGACGAGATGACAAAACAAATGTCTGAATTGTGTTGGTCGTATCTGATTACCAGAGAAGAATTGCAAGCAGCAATAGAGGGTTTGCCGTTAGAAATTATTTCAGATGAATCTGTGATTGAATACGAACAAAAACATTTGCCTGACTCTGCGTGGCCGCCGACACCTTGGTTTGTGACTTGGGCTAGCGGGCGCGATTTATTTCCCCTGCAAGAAACACCGCCGTTAGAGTTGCGGTGGATACTGCTTAAACGCTTGTAAATTGTCCTGTATCTAATATCGTTTCCGGTTGCACCGGAATTATATAGAGGACACGGCTTGGCCTAAGTCCCTACCGCGATTAATTGTAGGGACTTAGGCCAAGCCGTCTCGAAAGCTGCGGGCAATATTAAGTCCGATGCTACCGGATTTGATATAAAGTGTATTTTTGGGCGGGACACCCCACAAGAATTTCATCAAGCTTAACGCTAAAATACAGATTTGCCTCAGCTTATAGTTGATTTTTTTAGTAGTAGGGTGCGTCATAATTCACATTTTTAATAATAGAAGATAACGCCTTGTGACGCACCCTAAGACAATAGCAATTAGCGGTTAAAAATTTAATTCTCCACCTCGGATCGCCGCAATTGTCCGCAGGCGGCATCTGCTTCTAAGCCGCGAGAATACCGCACGCTAACTGCAATTTTCTTTTCCTTCAAAGTCGCAACGAAACTGTTAATTCGATTGGGAGTCGGTCGCTTATAATCAGCTTCCTGAATCGGATTGTAAGGAATCAAATTGACGTGACACTGAAAACCGCGCAAGTGAGTTGCTAACTCGGCTGCGTGTTCCGGCAAGTCATTCACACCTGCTAAAAGTACGTATTCAAAACTCAATCTGCGCCCAGTCGATCGCACATATTCGCGGCATTCTGCGATTAACTCGCCCAAAGGATAAGGGCGGGCGCTGGGAATTAACTCTTCGCGCAATCTTTGATTGGAAGCGTGGAGGCTGACGGCGAGGGTAACTTGCAGTTGATGTTCGGCTAGTTGGCTGATGCGATTGCGAATTCCTACTGTGGAAACGGTGATGTTTCGCTGTCCAATTCCTACGTCTTGATTCAAACACTTGACAGCAGCTACAACATTATCGAAATTCAGCAGGGGTTCGCCCATTCCCATAAATACGATGTGACTGACTCGGCGGCCGAAATCTTGCTGTACTGTCAAGACTTGATCGACGATTTCGTGTTTTTCTAAATTGCGCTTGAAACCGCCTTTTCCGGTAGCGCAAAAGTCGCAGCCCATCGCGCAGCCAACTTGGGCTGAGACGCACACAGTCAGCCGTTTTTCTGTGGGAATGCCGACTGTTTCAATGATTTGACCGTCGGCCAATTTTAAGAGATACTTTACCGTGGCGTCTGGTGCGACCGATCGATAGTGAATGGTCGATCGCCCGATCGGGATTTTAGCAACAGTCTCGCGCCACTGTTTCGAGAATACAGAAATGTCAGAGATCGATCGCGCACCTTTCTCATAAATCCACTGATACAACTGCTTTCCCCGATATGCCGGTTGTCCCTGTTGCTGTACCCACTCCGTTAACTCAGCTAAACTCGCGCCCAGCAAGGGCGGAATTTTACCCGACTCAACAGCCAAAGCAGCAGTCTTGCGAGACTGATTCGCACCCCTGGAATTACCAGAAGAGTACACCTGAGAAACGAACGTAGGAGACATAGGTCATCAGAAAATTTAAAGCCACTCTCTATATTAAAACTTCTCGACCAAAGCGGCTCTTAATCCTCCTCAAGCCACTTATGCAGAAGCCACAAGGTATAGCAAGCAACCGCGCCCGACGGTTGGGACGTTCTTAATGGCCTTTTCCCCATGCGGTATTCCTTCTTCCTTCTTCCTTCTTCCTTCTTCCTTCTTTTTTGGCAAAATTCCCCAAATATTGCGTGTAAATGACCGCAGCCACCTAAAATAAACTCTGGAGTTTGTTAAAGGGTATGCAAATTTGACGGCTTTCCATCACAATTAATGCAACTTTTATGGTGTTAAATATTCTTGCGCTGCCCTTAGCGTTTCAATTTACATCGCCGGGCCCAATTATCTTTCAACTTGGCCCCGTAGCCATTCGCTGGTACGGGCTGTTAATAGCTTCTGCCGTCTTGATTGGGGTCAGCCTGTCCCAATACTTGGCCCAAAAACGCCGCGTCAACCCGGAATTGTTGGGTGATTTGGCAATTTGGCTGGTTCTGGCCGCTATTCCCTGTGCTCGAATTTATTACGTGGCTTTCGAGTGGCCGCAATACGCGCAGAGGCCAGAGGATATTATTGCGATTTGGAAAGGCGGAATAGCCATTCACGGGGCGATTTTGGGTGGTACGATCGCAGCTTTAATTTTTGCGAAAATCCAGCGAGTTTCTTTTTGGCAATTGGCAGATTTAATCGCGCCTTCGGCAATTCTCGGTCAGGCGATCGGACGCTGGGGAAATTTCTTTAACTCGGAAGCTTTTGGCAGTCCTACGGATTTGCCTTGGAAACTCTATATTCCGCCAAACAGCCGCCCGCCCGCCTATGCTAATTTTGAATACTTCCACCCCACATTTCTCTACGAATCCCTGTGGAATTTGACAGTATTTGGGTTGCTTCTGACTTTATTTTTTCGCGATTTGCAGGGCAAAATTCGCTTGAAAACTGGTGCTTTATTTTTGGTTTACATCGCAGCTTACAGTTGCGGTCGAGTCTGGATTGAAGGGTTGCGGACTGATAGTTTGATGTTCGGGCCGCTGCGGACGGCACAGATGGTAAGCTTGACTGGAATGATTTTAGGGTTGGGCGGGTTAGCTTGGCTTTATTTGCTCGATCGACCTTTGCCCGATGTTGTCTCACCCAATAGCGATCGGGCAAAGATCGCTCAGAAATCCCCAGAGGATAAATAAAAAACCCCAGAGAGGTTAGTCTCTAGGGTTCAAAACCAGGGTGCATCTACCATCCCTTACTTCCAACCAAAATAGGTACATCCGGAAGCGTCCGTAAATTTAGCAAATTTTTTAGCAGCCATGAGTTTGACAGAGATTGAAGCCCTAATTCCAAGGGTATACATTGTAGGTGCAGGCCCGGGAGACCCGGATTTGTTGACTGTTAAGGCTCAAAAATTACTGGCTGCTGCTGATGTCATATTATTTGCTGACTCGCTAGTCCCAGAGCAAATTTTGCAGGGGGTGCGCGCAGATGCTGAAGCGATCCAAACTGCGGATAAGACCCTCGAAGAGATTGTACCTTTGATGGTGGAACGAGTGCGCGCCGGAAAAAGCGTCGTCCGCCTCCATTCCGGCGATCCCTGTCTCTACGGGGCTGTCGGCGAACAAATGCAAGCTTTGGCCTCCGAGGGAATTGCTTTTGAGGTAATCCCGGGAATTAGCGCTTTCCAACTTGCGGCGGCTAAACTTAAAATTGAGTTGACAGTTCCGGGAGTTGTGCAGACAATTATTTTGACGCGAATTAGCGGCAGAACCGAAGTACCCGAACGCGAAGAATTGGCGAGTTTAGCGGCTCATCAAGCGAGTTTGTGCCTGTATTTGAGCGCCCGCCATGTCGAACAAGCTCAAGCTAAATTGATGGAACATTACCCATCGGATTTGCCTGTAGCGATTTGTTATCGGTTGGGCTGGCCGGATGAAAAAATTGTGCTAGTTCCCCTTGACAAAATGGCCGTTGCTACGCGCGAAAATAATTTGATCAGAACGACAATGTATGTCATTAGTCCGGCGTTGGGAAAATCAGCAGAAGGGCGATCGCGCTTGTACCATCCAGAGCACGATCGGCTTTTCCGACCATCGAAGGAAGAAGGAAGAAGGAAGAAGGAAGAAGGAAGAGGGAAGAAGGAGCAATTATGAAATAACCAATTACCAATGCCCAATACCCAGTTCTTAATCCCCCAATCTAAAATCTAAAATCTAAAATCTAAAATCGCCATGACTGATTTAACTCGCAGACAATTTATCACTGTCACCGCATTAAGCGCCGGATTTGCCTTAGCAGTTCATCCTATTGCGGCTGGCGTTATCAATACCGATGCTGCTGGTTTAACAGCAGGTGAGGTAAAAATTACGGTAAAAGAAGGCTCAATTCCAGCCTACAGAGCAATGCCAGCCAGCGGTAGCAATTTTCCAGTAATTTTAGTAATTCAAGAAATCTTCGGAGTTCACGCACACATTCAAGATATTTGCCGCCGTTTTGCCAAATTAGGTTATTTAGCGATCGCCCCAGAAATGTTTGCCCGTCAAGGTGATGTTTCTAAAATCACCGACATCCAAGAAATTATTAGTAAAGTTGTCTCGAAAGTTCCTGACGCTCAAGTTATGTCCGATTTAGATGCTACCGTAGAGTGGGCACAAAAGTCAGGAAAAGGCAATATTAATAAGTTGGGAATTACAGGATTTTGCTGGGGTGGCAGAATTGTTTGGCTGTACTCTTCTCACAACCCGAAAGTCAAAGCTGGAGTGGCTTGGTACGGGCGTTTGGTTGGCAATTCTACGGCTTTAACTCCCAAACAGCCGATCGACATTGCAGCAACTTTGAAAGTGCCTGTATTGGGGCTTTACGGCGGCAAAGACGAGTCAATTCCCAACGATACAGTCGAGAAAATGCTGCAAGTTCTCAAAACTGGCAGCAGCGGTTCGGAAATTGTGCTTTATCCAGATGCGCCGCACGGTTTTAACGCCGACTATCGCCCCACTTACCGGGAAAAAGAAGCTAAGGATGCTTGGAAACAGATGCAAGATTGGTTTAAGAAGCACGGAGTTTCATAATAGTTTTGAGTTGTTAATTGTCACTTAAAACTGGTGTCAAGTTTGGGATCGAAAAAGGCAATATTAGCGAATAGCCCTTAAGACAGGTGGGTTTGTGGGCCCGACATTGGTAAACTGAGCGGTGTAGAATTATCGATCGAACAGGTAAGCCCGTGCTAGACGAACAAGCTAAAAAGACCATCTTGCGGAAAATCCCTCACGGATTGTACATCTGCGGTGTCAAAGACGGGGAGGAAGTCAACGGTTTCACCGCTAGCTGGGTGATGCAATCTTCTTTTACCCCTCCCTTAGTTGTCAACTGCGTTAAACAAGACTCCAAATCCCACAGCATGATCAAAGCCAGCGGTGTCTTTGCTTTGAGTTTCCTAGAAGCAGGGCAAAAAGACTTAGCCCAGAAATTCTTCAAGCAGCAGCGCCGCGTTGGCAATAAATTTGAGGATGTAGAATTTTATCCCGGCGCGGAAACTGGTTGTCCGATTATCTCAGACTCTCTGGGTTACGTCGAGTGCAAAGTTGTCGGCGCTGTGGAACACGGGGATCACACGGTTTATGTGGGAGAAGTTTTGGCTGCGGGCGTCCACCGAGAAGGCAATCCGTTGCTGCTAGAAAGCACCGGTTGGAATTACGGCGGCTAATGACTTGGCAGTTGGCAGTTGTTAGTAAAAAAAACTAACACTGAGAAACCCGGTTTCTTTAAAAGTCCGGGTTTCTGAATACTAAACAAATTTTTATGTTGAATTAGAGCGACTTATTTATTAGCTGCGAGAGTTAGGCGGCGCATAACTAATAAAAAATCAGCGACTATTCTGTCAGTGTTGTCTGGAGTTAAAATTGGTACGTGGACGAAAATACATTTAGCGGCTATTTGAGAATCGCAAATATGTTTTAAAACCGCATAATACAGGGCTTCGCATACAAATTTTCCGGCTTCGTGGCTGATTTCTGTTGCAGCTAAATCAGCGACTAGCGGTTCGAGATTAACTGCTGTTTTCAGAATGTCGCTATCGCAGCAAGCGCAAGATTCTACGGTTAATTTTTGCCGACTTTCTGCCATGCCGCAGCAGATAATAGTATCGGGTTGGAGTTGGTTGATTTTGGCGATCGCTAAATAAGGTGCTAGCTGGAAATCTACTGGCAGTTTCCTCAAAAAAGTCAGGGAATCAGGCAAAGATTCGATCTGGGAAATCTTGGCTAATAAGTCGTCCGAAGAGTTTGATTTCTGATGGGGAAGCCAAGTATCAAAAGAGGTTAGCAGGATTTTCGCCGTCATATTTGTGCAATAATACTGATATTGATAATATAAGGCAGTAAGTCAATGTCTGTCATTGCAGTAGTGGACTATGGCATGGGAAATCTGCACTCGGTCTGTAAAGGCTTGGAAAATGTGGGTGCAGTGCCAAAAATTACAGATTCTCCTGCTATAATCGAGCAGGCTGATGCGGTGGTTTTGCCGGGAGTTGGTTCGTTTGACCCGGCAATGCAGAATTTACGATCGCGCAATTTGATAGAACCGATAAAAAGGGCGATCGCCTCGCGAAAACCTTTTTTAGGCATTTGTTTGGGTTTGCAAATTCTGTTTGAAAGTTCCGAAGAAGGTGTAGAACCGGGATTGGGCGTAATTGCCGGAAAAGTGCGCCGATTTCGGTCGGAACCGGGTTTGACAATTCCGCACATGGGATGGAATCAATTGCAATTAACTCAGCCGGATTTGCCGCTGTGGCAAAATTTACCGTCCGATCCTTGGGTTTATTTCGTGCATTCTTTTTATGTCGATCCAGTTGATTGGGAAGTGCGATCGGCAATGGTGACTCACGGCAGTCAAAACGTGACGGCGGCTATAGCTAAAGACAATCTGATGGCCGTGCAATTTCACCCGGAAAAGTCTTCGAGTACGGGATTGCAAATGCTGTCAAATTTTGTCAGTCAGGTGAGGGAAAAAGTCGCCGCTTAGGCGATTTGTACAAAACCCGGTTTGCGGTATAAACCGGGTGTTTATAGTTTTAAATGATACCAGTTTTAATAAAGAATGCAACTGTAAGTCTGCACCAAATTCATATTTATTCAGTCATCCCCAATCTAAAATCTAAAATCTAAAATCTAAAATTGTATGAGTCTGAGAATCAGTGGCAACCGCCAAATCAAAACCCTGCCCGGACTCGCAACTCGCCCTACACCTTCGCGAGTCAGAGAAGCTTTATTTAATATTTGGCAAGGGACGATCGCAGATTGCAGGTGGCTTGACATTTGTACAGGCAGCGGTTCGATGGGTGCAGAAGCTTTGTGTCGGCAAGCCGCGAGTGTCACTGGCATCGAACAGTCGGCGAAAGCTTGTGCGATTATCCGCCAAAACTGGGAGCAAGTAGCAGACTCGTCCCAAACATTCCAAATACTGCGGGGAAACGCGACGGCGAAGTTGGTGGCACTAGCGGGGCAGCAGTTCGATCGCATTTACTTCGATCCGCCCTACGCCAGCGACTTGTACGAACCTGTGTTAAACACGATCGCCAGCCAAGAAATGCTAGCACTCCTCGGCGAAATCGCCGTCGAACACAGCCCGGAGCGATCGACAGAAGCGATTTCCGGCCTAGAAATTTGCCGCCATAAAATATACGGCAATACAGCATTAACCTTCTATACCCGCAGTACCTGACAGGCTAAAACGGCAGCAGCGTCAATCGATTTTAGATTTTCGATTTTAGATTTTCGATTTATGACTTGCGCGAGATAAATGCTCTTTCTTGAGGATTTTCGATTTGAGATGCTTTCGATTGATTCCACGGATCGATCGCGTGGCCGGTACCACCTTTGAAATTCGCGGTCACGCCTGGAGGCAGAAAGAAACCGGGTTTCCGGGCGTTGGCGCCCCCGGTACTAAAAGTTTTTCCCTGGGATACAATACAAATTTTTCCGATGAAGTTAAGCTTTGTGCGTAGGTTGTCAGAGCAAGTTGCTTCAGCAATTGACGAAATAAATGGAGTTTAGGCTGAAAATAAAGCTTTCAGTTGTAACATGAACCCAAAGTGTGAGTGTGAATATTCCTAAAGGAGTGAATATGGTTCAGACACCTTCGCGCCCTCGTGGCAGCGACTTTCCGGCTGCTAACTCGGTACAGCAAGTCAAACGCGATACGATTCTGCTGGGAGATAGCCTCCCCCTGCCCAATACCAAACTCTTCGGTACAGACGGCATTCGCGGGAAAGTTGGAGAATTGCTGAATGCACCCCTAGCCCTGCAAGTGGGCTTCTGGGCTGGGCAAGTTCTACGCCAACATTCCCCCAACCAGGGGCCTGTGATTTTGGGGCAAGACAGCAGGAATTCCAGCGATATGCTGGCAATGGCACTGTCAGCGGGTTTGACGGCCGCCGGTTTGGAAGTGTGGAATTTGGGATTGTGTCCCACTCCCTGCGTTGCTTATCTGGCAAGCGTTTCGGAGTCGGTCGGCGGAGTGATGATTTCGGCTTCTCACAATCCCCCAGAAGACAACGGCATTAAGTTTTTCGACTCAAACGGTTCCAAGCTGTCGCAGCAGTTGCAGGAACAAATCGAAGCGGGAATCCGGGGGGCAAAGGTTCCGGTTGCTAGCTTGGCTTGGGGACACCACTACCATCGCGCTGAGTTGGTGAAAGATTATGCCACTTCCCTCTGTGATTCGCTGCAACAGATGAATTTGGAGGGAATGCGAATAGTTTTGGATTTGGCTTGGGGGGCCGCTGCGGGTTTGGGGCCGGCGGTGTTCGCGCAAATGGGGGCGGAGGTTATCTGTTTGCACGACTCTCCTGATGGCGATCGTATTAATGTTAACTGCGGTTCTACTCATCTCGAAAGTTTGCAAGCGGCGGTTTTGGAACACAATGCCGATTTGGGCTTTGCTTTTGACGGCGATGCCGATCGAGTTTTGGGTGTTGACAACCAAGGTCGAACGATTGACGGCGATTACATTCTTTACCTGTGGGGCCGGCAGTTGCGCGACTCCCAACAGTTACCGTCCAATTTAATTATTTCTACTGTAATGGCTAACCTCGGCTTCGAGCGAGCTTGGGAAGAATTGGGGGGCAAACTAACTAGAACCAACGTGGGAGATCAGTACGTTCACGCTGAAATGCAGCGCACCGGTGCGATGTTGGGCGGCGAACAGTCGGGACACATTCTTTGTCCGCATTACGGTGTCAGCGGCGACGGTTTGCTGACAGCTTTGCATTTGGCTTCGCTGGTTCGCCAGTCCGGGGAATCTTTGGCACAATTGGTAAGTGGCAGTTTCCAAACTTATCCGCAGTTGTTGCGAAATATTCGGGTGGAGGATCGCGAAAAACGCCTGAAATGGCAGGAGTGCGAGGCAATGCAAAGTGCGATCGAACGTGCTACAACAGCAATGGGCGAACAGGGACGGGTTTTGGTTCGCGCTTCTGGCACTGAACCGCTAATCCGAGTTATGGTGGAAGCTGCCAGCGCCGAATTGGCTAATTTCTGGACTGAAAATTTAGTTTTAGCCGTTGGGCAACACATCGCTATCTGATGGAAATGGGGAATTAATCTGAAGGTAGAAGGGAGAAGCAAGAAGGAATAATGAAGAAGGAAGAATAAAGAAGCCTCTAGAGAAATACAGGGATATTAAAACCAATTTCTCATTCTTTATTCCCTCCTGCTTATTCTCTCTCTCCTAAATAACTAAATCCTTCTTTCTTCATTTCCCCATTTCTGATTGTATGAACACCCAATCAATTCAAAATGGGCGGCTGCATCGAATTTCGTTAAAAATTTTAATTGTCGTCATATTAATAACGGGGATATGGTTTCGCTTTACTAATCTGGATCGCAAAGTCTACTCGTTCGACGAATCTATCACCTCGCTGCGAATTTCTGGCTACACTTGGACGGAAATGGTGCAGCAAGATTTTCAAGGCAAAACAATTAGCGTCGCAGATTTGCAGCGGAAATACCAACAGATAAATTCCGAAAAAACTTGGTTGGATACTGTTAAAGGTTTAGCTGCAGAAGAACCCCAACTATCGCCGCTGTATTTTATTTTAGCCCGATTTTGGGTGCAGTTGTTCTGCCCGCAAGTGGCGAGTGTTAGAAGTCTTTCAGCTTGGATTAGTTTGTTAGTTTTCCCCAGCATTTATTGGCTGTGCTGGGAATTATTTCGCTGTGCGTCTGCGGGATGGGTGGCTGTTACAATCGTCGCTGTGTCGCCCTTTCACGTCTTGTACGCGCAAGAGGCAAGACCGTACATGATGTTTGCAGTCCTCGTCTTGCTGTCGAATGCAATTTTGCTGCGGGCGATCGCGATACAAAATTCTCCTACAACATCTAAATTGAGTAAGGCTGTTTGGTCTATTTATGCGATCGCCCTTACTTTAGGACTGTATTCTAGTTTATTATTTTTTTTAGTAGTATTCGCCCACGGCATCTATCTAATTATCACAGAAAACTGGCGTTTTAGCAAAACATTAATTGCTTATTTACTAGCTTCAGCGGCAGCAATAATTATTTTTGCGCCTTGGATTTGGATATTACTTTATAACTCGGAAAAAATCGAGGCAACAGTAGGCTTGCCCCGCCTTTCCTTGTCTTTGATGTCTTCACTTAAACCTTTAATTATCATCACCTGCCGAATGTTTATCGACACGCATTGGGCGGGCGGAATTATCAAATTGGGCGCAAGCGGTCTTGCTACCGATTTAATACGACTTATTGTAGTGGCCGTATTACTGTTAGCGATCGCACATTCAATCAACTCGCTCTGCCGCTCCACTCCCAAACGATTTTGGCTGTTTGTATTGACAGCGATCGGAATTACAGCGATAGTATTGATAGCAGTGCGAGGCGTTGCCGATCGCTATATGGTTCCCTATATTTTAGGAATCCAGCTAGCTGTTGCCTATCTATTCACTGCTAAAATTACAATCGCCACCAATCCCCGACAAAACAAACTGTGGCAGCTCGGTTTAATAGCGCTAATATCGAGTGGAATAGTTTCTTGTACCGTCAGCTCGCAGTCGCAACTTTGGTGGAACAAATATCCTTCTAGCACTAAATACAATCCCCAAATAGCAGCAATTGTCAATCAAGCCAAAAAACCTTTAGTAATCACTCACGGAGGGAACAACATCACAGGGAAAATACTGTCTGTCAGCTATCTGCTGAAGCCGCAAGTACAGCTTTTGCTGGCAGTTAAACCCGAACAAGTGAAAATTCCTGACGGTTTTAGCGATGTATTTTTATACCGAGCTACAGAAGCATTGCAATTTGAACTAGAAAAAGTGCAAAAATATAAAATCACACCAATTTACCAGCCGGGCGATGTTTGGCTTTGGCGTGTAGAGAAATAAGGAAAGTGGCAACTGCAAATGATGATTTCTGTTGTGATACCCACCTACAACCGCGAGCAACCTCTGCGAGAGACATTGGCTGATGCGATTCGGCAAAATTACCCGAATTTTGAAGTGCTGGTAATCGATCAAACTCGCACCCACGAATCGGAAACTCAAGTTTATTTAGAGGAATTGGCAAATGCTGGCAAAATTCGCTGGTTTCGGGTAGATTGGGCGAGTTTGCCTGGTGCTCGAAATTATGCAGTGCGGCGCGCAGTAGGAGAGATTATTTTATTTATTGATGATGATGTCCAATTGCCAGATGGTTTTTTGGCGGCTCACGCTGACAACTATTTAGAAAAACCCGATGTGGGATGTGTGGCGGGCAGGGTTTTGGACAGAATGAAATTGGATTTTTCTGGAGGCGATTTGGCTATCGAATATTTGCCAATAGAAGCGATGGATGCCGCGATTGCCTGGTATTTTATCGATTTGGTGCATACCGTCAAACCGCAGGAGGTGCTCTCGGCTAGAGGCTGCAATATGTCATTTCGCAGGCAGGTTTTTGCCGAATGGAGGCTGAGGTTTGACGAGAGGTTTGCAGGGAGTGCGGTGCGGGAGGAGTCGGATTTTTGTTTGAGATTGCGATCGACTGGCATGAAAATTTGGTACGATCCCAATGCGTCTTTAGTTCACTTGGGGGAAGAGAGCGGCGGCTGTCACGATGTCAGCACGCGATCGATCGAATATCAAATCACATTTTATCACAACCATTTCCTCATGGGATTGAAAAATTTAACAGCACTTCAATGCCTGCGATTTTTCGCCAAACTATTTGACTGCCACGTTTTGGGAAATCCACCTTGTTATAAAAGTGCCTCACCCATTAAAATTATAACTAGATTTGCTTTTTATATCCTGGGTTTTCTCAGTGCTATAAATACAGTAATTAAATCTCTGTGGAATGATGGACAAAGTTACAGCCATCAAGACAACATCAACGCTCAATAATTACCTATTCCCCATTCGCCCTTCCCAATAAATGAGAATTCTCGTGGCCAGTCACACCTATATTGTGGACATTAATCGGGAAAAATTCAAGATATTAGCCAACCTAGAACCCGATATAGAAGTAACAGTTGTAGTGCCGAAGCGTTGGAAACCAGGAGGCGTACAAAATAAAATTATAGAAACGCAATTTTATCAAAACGGCTCATTTAAAGTAGTCCCAGTCTCCAACTTGAGTCAAAACAATCAAGGATTGCTAACATTTGGCACAGATTTAATTGAAATTTTGCATAAAATTAAACCGCAGATAGTTCAAGTTGAACAAGGTTCAAAATCTATCGCTTGCGCTCAGTTAATATTACTAAATAAACTGCTTAAACTGCAAGCAAAAAATATATTATTTACGTGGTGGAACCTGCCTTATCAATTGAATTGGCCGGTTTCAGTGTTAGAAAATTACAATCTTCAGCACACCGACGGAATTATTGCAGGGAACCTAGATGGAGCTAAAATTTTGCGGCAGCGGGGCTATCAAGGTGCGGTAAAAGTAATGCCACAACTCGGAGTAGATGAAACTTTGTTTCGCCGTACTGGTAAAGACGCTGATTTATCGCGCCGGTTCGGCATAGAACAGACCGATTTTGTGGTAGGATTTGTAGGGCGATTTGTCGAAGAAAAAGGGCTGCTAACTTTAGCTGAGGCCTTGGCAGGGTTGAAAAAAAACTCTTGGAAGTGGCTGTTAGTAGGACAAGGAAAATTGCGGACGCACCTCGCCGAAAAATGTATTGAATGGGGAATCAGCGACCGAATAATTTGGGTAGAAAGCGTTTCCCACGAGGAAATACCCCCCTACATTAACTTAATGAACTGTTTGGTATTGCCTTCGCAAACCAGCTATAAATTCAAAACTTTGACCGCTGTGGGCTGGAAAGAACAATTCGGTCACGTTTTAATCGAAGCGATGGCCTGTCAAATTCCGGTTATCGGTTCCGACTGCGGGGAAATTCCCCACGTCATCGGCGATGCGGGGTTAATATTCCCCGAGGGAAATGCAGGGGTTTTGCGGGAGTGTTTGCAGGAATTGATGGAGGGGCGGGAGTTGGCTGCTGATTTGGGCGATCGGGGTTATCAGAGAGCGATGAGCAATTATACCAATAAAGCTTTAGCTGAGCAGTTGTTGGAATTTTACAACGAATTGTTGTAATTTTTAGTAGTATAATGCAAGTGTTAAATAAAACCTGTGGCAAATGTCTATTCCTTCCGACATACGCTCTTTGGTAGACGAACTCTACCAGGTACTACATGATACCGAAAGCCAAGCAACGCAGGGACTTTTTGCACTTAGAACAGCAATGTCTCTTTTTCCCGAAAATGAAATACTGATGCAATACTTTTCTTCCATCACCAATTTTGAATTCTGCGTATCAGGTGTTCGCTTACAAGCAGAGCACATTGTGGCCAATATATTGCTGGATGGTGTGCCCGATGAAGATGTTCAAAAAGCAGCAGATTATTTAGCAACCTTGCTACATATGGCGCCCGAATCTAGAATTCTGATAGACAAAGTAGTTGAGAGATTACAAGTATTGCAATGAAACAATTACCAGATGAAAGCCTACTGCTGGAAATCCTTGAAATTGTGAAAGCTGCGGAAGCAAAAGCCAGTGAAATGTATGAATTTTCCAAGACAATGGCTCACAATACCCAAATTACAGCAACAAAGAGAGAGGAAGCTGAACAACTAGACGGGCAAACTTTTGCAGATAATTAAATTTGTAATGGGAGATGTTGGTATGTGGATTTAAATAACTATCCTTGATGCGGATTCTCCAAATTATACCCTCAATTTCCCTAGTCTACGGCGGGCCAAGTCAAATGGTACTCGGACTTTCTGCGGCCCTCGCTTTCCGAGGGATTGATGTGACAATTATCACCACAGATTCTAACGGAGATATCGGTCAATATCCCTTAGATGTCCCCTTAAATCAACCAATCAAACAAAACGGCTATCAGATTATTTATTTCCGCTGTTCTCCGTTTCGTAGATATAAGTTTTCTCTCTCGTTATTGCAGTGGTTGAATGCAAATGCACAACAATTTGACCTCGCCCACATTCACGCTTTATTCTCGCCAGTAACTACCTTTGCTGCCACAATTGCTAGATGTCACCGTTTACCGTATATTATCCGTCCCTGCGGTATGCTTGACCCCGCAGACTTGCAGAAAAAAAAGCGCTTGAAACAGATTTATGCCACGCTTTTAGAACGCCCTAATTTAGCAGGTGCAGCAGCAATTCATTTCACAAGTAAAGAAGAGGCTAAAATCTCAGAGAGATTTGGTTTGGGCAGCACAGGCAAGATTCCTGTGCCACGGGATTTGGTGATTCCATTGGGGGTGACAGGAGGTTTGTTTTCTAAGAGATTGCCAAAATCTCAAGTGCCAATCATCTTATTTATGTCGCGAATTGAACCTAAAAAAGGGCTTGATTTATTAATTCCAGCATTAGAAAGTATTTTAGGATTGGGGATAGAATTTCACTTTATTTTAGCTGGTTCAAATCCCCAAAATGCTGATTATGAAACACAAATTAAAGTACAAATTCAGAATTCAAGCTTAGCAAAATACACAACAATAACTGGCTTTGTGAGCGGTGATTTTAAACTTGAACTGTTGACAAAAGCCGACTTATTTGTCTTGCCTTCTTATTACGAAAATTTTGGCATTGCTGTAGCAGAAGCGATGGCCGCCGGTGTACCTGTCGCCATTTCCGATCGCATACATATTGCCGAAGACATACAGCAAGCAGAAGCTGGTTGGGTAGAACCTTTGGAAGTAGGGGCGATCGCCAATTCAATCAAATCAGCACTTCTGAATCCCGAAGAACGCCAACGGCGGGGATTGAACGGCAAAGAGTATGCAAAAAAGCATTATAACTGGGAGGCGATCGCCCAACAAACCATCGATGCTTACCAGCAGATTTTGTCATCTCTTAACTAATGCAACAGCCGTTTACCTTTTACTTCTTCTCCTGCTGCGAGTTCTTGTGCTGCTGCTATCTGAATTTTCAGGCGATATTTTTTCAACGCTGCTACTTTAGCTGCAATACTTGTCAACAAAACTCTGCAATCCTGCCTGATATCCTGCGCCTACCGCCTGAAATCTCCACTCTCCATTCTTTCTATACAAACGACCAAATTCTACAGCAGTCTCTCGCGAAAAATTCTCTTTTAATTCATACCGAACCAGTTCGTTCTTTGTATCCAAATTGCTAATTTTGATGAAAGCATTTTTGATATTGCTAAAATTTGCATTAATTTTATCTGCTTCGTGAATAGTCACAACAAAAGTTATTTCCTCAATTTCAGGATTAACTCTTTCTAAGATAATGCCGTAAATAGTCTTATTCTCTTGATTTGGGTTGTTTTTTTCAGGAATCGTTTGCAGTACCGAACTATCAAAGGATTGCAGGTTATTGTAAAAGATAAAATATTTATCGTTAGGTATTTTGCCGTCAGCACCTAGCATAAACGCAGAGACATCAATCTCGTAGCTTTGTCCTGCCTCTGTCACCTGCCAACCGAGGGCGATCGCCATTTTTTTTATACCAGGCGCTTCTTGAGAGATATTAAATCTTTCACCCTTACTTAATTGCATTGCCATCTGCTTATTTGTTAAACCTAAAACTTTATAGTGCTCATGTTAATATTAAGTGGCACAATAACTTTTCTTCTTTAATAAAACTTAATATTATACCTATAATACCGGGCTTGATTAAAAATATGTCCTGCCTGTATCCGAATGAATTTAGATTTTATTAGAGAGAATTACCGAAGTAAAAACCGGGCTTTCTACAAAACCCGGTTTCTACAATTGAACTTAATTTGACTCTAGTTTTGAGGGTTTTCCGAACTAGGCGGCAGCGTCACAAAATTACCAAAAGCTCCAACCGTTTGATAGCTTTTTTTACCTAATTCAGTTGTGTAAATACTGACCACACCTAAATTTTGACGCTGCGTTGTATTGTCGAGCAAGCTTTCGATCGTGTCCCGCTGCGAAGTCAGCAAATTCTTGCAACTGCCGATCAAAGTATCTGTAATGCCGCTCAAAGCTTTCGGAACGCGAGAATCTTTGCACACAGTGTTTTCCAACTCGGTTTCGAGTACGCCGGAAGCATAAGTTAGGTATTTGTCTCTCCCAGGATTTGTAAATGCCATGCCGGCGGCCAGAAGAGTCATCGCGATCGCGACTTTTCCCACGTTGCCGAAAAAATTAGAAGTTGACTTGTTAGTATTCATTGGTTTATCAATAATCATTTTTTTTAGCCCCGTTGATTTATAAGCTTCTCTTGATTTAAACTACACCTCCTCAGAAACAGATTTCCGAAAGGAGGGGACAGTTTTTAGATTGGAGGCGAGTTGCGAGTAAGTCTCTCACTGGTTTACCTTCCTGTTACGTCTCCCCCTCCCTCAAATCCGGTAAATCTTCAACAAAACATTTAGCTGGTTAGCTGGTTCCCAGGCACAGCCTGGAAACGAGGAATTTAAACTTAGTTTCGCTTTGATTTTTGCCTCTCGATCTCCCGCTGCAACTCTTCAATCTGACGGCGCAAAGCCTCCGTCTCGCTGTTAGGCGTTTGGGACTTCACATCAACCGCACCCTCAGCTACAGCCCGCTTGTAGTTCCCCAGCTTAATTTGGCGGTATTCCTCGGAACTTGCCCAGTCTCGCAAATACCGCAGGCGTTCCACCGGGAAAGGATGACTCAGCATCACGCCCTGGCCGCCGTTGTAGAGTAAAAACTTATACACTTGGTTGAGATTGTCTCGATCGAGCTCTTGATAGTTGTCAGACTGGCGGATAAATTCTTGCAAACTGCATTGGTCAGCATATTTACTGCTAACTCCCGCAAGTTTCATCATCGTCTTCATCACATTGTTCAAGTCATCCGTCACCAACAAAGCCGCCCGGTCTGCCGACAATTCAGCCTTGCGCCGCCACTCGTAAAAAGCGAAAATTAAACCGCTACCGACCACATTTCCCAGCCCGAAAGTCATCTCGCCAATTGTCGATGCGACGCTCATAGCCCAGGTAGCCATTTGATTTAAAGTTGGATGACCGCATTTAATGTGACCCAACTCGTGAGCCAAGACTACCCTAATTTCCGCCTCGTCCAACAAGTCTAAAAGACCAGTGTTTAATACTACATAAGGCTGGTTTTTTCCGAGGGCATAGCTGTTAACTGAGGGATTTTGAGAAACAAACAAACCCGGTTCTGGAAAAACATCTAAAGCCTGCACGCACTCCCGAAATATATGATAAATGCTGGCATATTGGCGGGGCCCGACTTGAATGCTATTTCCCATTAGGTAAACGAATTGCGGTCGTTCGTAGACAAATTCTACAAATTTGCTGGCAATTAAGTCAAATCCAGGCACGCTGCGCAATGCTGCCTCGGCTTGGCGATCGAGGGGATGCTGAAATGCTTCGCTAGAAATTCCCGTATAAGTAGGCATAGTTGTTGCAAAAGTTACATTTAATAGAGCGGTATTGCTGCTCGCTGCTGGTGCTAGCTGGCGCCTGACTTATCAATATTATCGCGACAAATATTGAACTGTTCATCAGTCCTGGACGCACTCCGACCAAGAAACCGGGTTTTTTACCGAATTTACGGTGTGTAACGAAGTATTGCGTAAAAAAACCCGGTTTCTGGGATCCCCTGTAAGTCCTGTTCAAATTAGCGTTAAAATTGTGATTCTGGTACAGGCGCGATCGACCAATATCTTTCAAAGTATCTGTGTATCGCCTCACCCAAAAATTGGAACGTGAAAAAATGGCTATCCTGCGACTCGAAAACGGTACAACCTACACTCAACTTAGCGACATTACCCGAGAACTCGGTTCCTTAAACATTCAACTCAACCGCTGGCCCGTGGGTGACAGCGCTGAAATTCAAAATTTGTTAGCTAAAGATGCTCTTGACGACAATCAAAAAGAGCAAGTGCTGCAAGCCCTCGACGGCTACTTTCAACAATTGTCGGAAAGTGCAGGCTATCAAGATCGCGACTTAATCGTACTGCACCCAGACCTTCCCAACCTCGACACAATGCTGTCCAAATTTAACAAGTGCCACATCCACGCCGATGATGAAGTCCGCTATATCCTAGCAGGCGAGGGCATTTTCGGCTTCGTGCGGCCCGACGGCAGCCAAGTCGAACTCACAGTGCAGCCGGAAGAATTTATCAACGTGCCGGCGAATACAGAACACTGGTTTTATTTGACAGCAGCCCGGAAAATTAAAGCGGTGCGCTACTTTACCACCAAAGAAGGGTGGACGCCGGAGTATACCGATACGGAAATTCGATCGCGCTTAAATGTGGAAAAGCTCACAAACCTCCAAACAGCGTTATCATAAGCGAAAAGTTAAGTTTTGTAAAGACCCTTGACTGCAACATTCACACCCAAAAACAGCCAAACCTGGCACGCTCTCAACCCCCTGTGGCAAGGAGCAGAAGACGCAGTACAGAAGGGTTTACCCCACACCAAGCTAGCACCGGCATGGCAAATACTGCTCCTGGGCGACGGTTCCCCCACCCGTCACCTGCAACTGCTGACAGGGGAACCCACAGAAGTAGATGTCATCGATATGTCTTTAGTGGGTGAGGACGCAGACGGCGCGCCCCAGCAAATTGTCGCCGTTCCCGGGCCGCGGCTGCGCCGCCAAGTGTGGCTGCGGACTGCTTCGGGACAGCGCCTGGCCTATGCGACTTCTTGGTGGGAAGCGAGCCACGTAGATGAATATTTACAAAATAAATCTTTGCCAATTTGGGCCAGTTTAGCGCGGCTCCGCACAGAATTGTATCGCGATGTGCAGGGCATTTATTGCGGTGATTCGGTGGCTTTGGAGTCAGCTTTTGAACAGTCGGGGCCTTTTTGGGGGCGACACTATTTGTTTTGGCATCACGGGAAGCCACTGACGCTGATTTATGAGGTGTTTTCGCCTTATTTAATTAAGTATTTGGGGCCGATGCAATTGGATGTTGATTGAGATGCGATCGGCCGATCGAGGGTTTTGGCATCTGACGTACTTTACTAATTGTGACACGCTTGCCTTAGTCCTTTTGATAAACCGCCAAGACGCAAAGGACACAAAGAAGAAGAAGAAGATAGATCGGGAGAGTATACAGCCGGATTTGGTATGAGCTTCCCCAACTTCTTGAAGATGTTGGGGAGCTGGATTTTCTACCTATTCATAGTTGTCCGACGAAATTTCACTCGCAAACCGTCGCGCGGATGAGGAATCGGTACTGGGATTAAATTCAAATCTTGATCCGGTAACAGCTCCCATTCAAGCTCCCGAACAATCTTTGCCGCAAACAACTTCATTTCTAATCGGGCAAATTCTTTGCCCAAACAGTCTCGCAAGCCGCCGCCAAAGGGCACGTAACTGAAAGGTTTAGGCGATCGCTCCGAGCTAAATCGATCGGGGTCGAATCGATCTGGTTCAGGATAAAGTTGACTATCGTGATGGGTTTGATTAATCCCATAAGCCACGTTCCAACCTTTAGGAATTTCATAGCCACCGAACTCACAAGCATTAATTACTGTCCGAAAAATACTTCTTACAGGTGGAATGAAACGCAGCACTTCTCGCAGCACCTGTTCTAAATAGGTCATTTGTTTGAGTTGTTCCAATGTTAGGGGTTCAGTTGCGGGGAACTGCTGCTGTTCCGCCCGCACTTTTGCCATCACATCGGGATTTTGAGCTAAGACAAGGCAAAAAGAGGCGATCGCCGAAGTTAAAGTTTCGTGTCCCGCAAACAGCAGCAACAGCACTTGATCTTTCAAATCCTCCAAACTCAAACTATTTCCCTCGTCATCGCGAGCTGAAATCAGCACACTCAAAGCATCATTGCCACTAGGGGTTCCTTGTTGGCGATCGCGAATAATCTTTTCCACTTCTGCTAACAGTAACTTCCTGCCATTTTTAGCTTTGCCAAACAGAGTAAAAGGCAAATCCCAAGGGATAGAAAATAAACCCTCCGCAAATGTTTCAAAATTATGTCCTAGCGCCGTTTCCGAACCATTTTCAAGCCCTACTAACAACTTACCCGCCACATCAAAAGTATAATTTCTCAGTTCGGGATACCAAGTCAGGGTTTCCATTTTCGCCCATTTTTCCAAATAGCGCTGAGTGATATTTTCCATCGCGTCGATGTAGCCCGCCAAAGCTCGCGGCTGAAACGCTTGGTACAGCAACTTGCGCCGATTTTGGTGGTTAGCACCCGTTTGCAACGCCAAGGAAAGCGGCCCTAAAAGCGCTCTCGTGCTGGCAGGCCAAGTCACAACAAAATATTGGTTGTCATTGCTTAAAACAAACAAAGTAGCCTCTTGGCCAGACATAAACACGGTAGGCTGTCCGAAAATGCTGGTTTTGAAAATGGGCCCGTACTGTTGGTGGCGTTTTTTGGCAAATTGGGAATCTTGCAAAAAGTTGAGGGTATCGCCAATTAAGGGTAAACCGAAACTGCCGGGAGGTAGTGCCATTTTAGATTTTAGATGTTAGATTTTAGATTTTTAATATCATATCAATTTTAGTTGTATCGTGCATATTTTCAACCAGATAAATTTATGGTAAAGTAGCTTTTATTTTTTTGTATCCTGTAGGTGCGTCTGTCTTATTAATACAGAATTTATCCAAAAAATAGGGGTTTTTCAACTGACGCACCTTACTGTTTTTGGATGCAAACCAATTTAATTTTCTGTTCTTTTAATCGGAATTTCGATTATAAATTCACTGCCTTTCCCCACCACCGAGAAACACTTGATTTCACCTTTATGTTTTTCGACAATAATTGAATGGGAAATCGCTAAACCCATACCCGTCCCCGAACCGATCGGTTTTGTAGTATAGAACGGGTCAAATATCCGCTGCTTGACTTGCTCGGTCATGCCTGCACCGTTATCAGCAATTCTAATCACAGCGAGAGTACCTTCTACCTCTGTACGAATGCGGATAATTCCCGGATTTTCGAGCGGTTGTTGTAAAACGTCAATAGCGTTGGCGATAATATTCATAAACACCTGATTCAACAGTCCGGCGTAGCACTCCACCAGCGGCAATTGTCCGTATTCTTTAACGATTTGAATTGCGGGGCGACGGTACTCCGTACCCGCTACGCTAACAGGCTGAACTTTCAAACGGTGTTCTAAAATCATCAATGTGCTGTCGATGCCTTCATGAATATTAACCTTTTTCATGTCAGATTCATCTAGGCGAGAAAAATTCCGCAAACTCCTCACGATATCGCGGATGCGAGTGGCTCCCACCTGCATAGAAGACAGCATTTTCGGCAAGTCGTCTAGCACAAAATCCAGCTCTAACACCTCTATTGCCTGCTGAAGATCGGGAGAAGGTTCCGGGTATTCATCTCGATACATTTGCACCAGTTTCATCAGGTTTGTGGTGTATTCTTCTGTGTAGGTAAGATTGCCGAAAATAAAGCTGACTGGGTTATTGATTTCGTGGGCAATTCCTGCTACCATCTGGCCGAGACTCGACATTTTTTCTGCCTGCACGAGCTGAGTTTGAGCTTGCTGGAGTTCGCACAGAGTTACTTCGAGTTTGGCAGCTTGTTCTTGTGCTATCCGAGCTGAATCGACGCTTTTAGTGTAAAGTTCCGCTTGATTAATGGCGATCGCCAATTGGTTGCCCACTGCGACTAACAGTTCCACTTCTCCATCGCTCCAACACCGCACGCTGCTAGAATCGCTACAGCAAATTACCCCTATTTTACCAGCGGATGTTTGAAGTGGAATGTCCAGGAGAGAGTTGAATCCTACATACCTGAAAAATTCCCGCTCTGCTGGATCGGTAAGAGTCTCGCAATCATCAACCCGAATTATTTCCAAATTGGCAATTCGCTCGGCATGAGAACCAGTCACACCAGCAGGAACTAAACCCAAAAGCGAAGGCAAATCGTCATTTTTCGCCTCGTATTCCACGGCCCAAACTGGCGGCGAGGCGTCTGGCCAATACCAAATAAACTGACAGCGATCGAGTTGCAGCAAGTCGCGAATCTGCTGCACAGTTGTTGCCAAAATAGTATCTAAATCCAGAGATTCGCGGATATTGCTAGCTAGCTGGTTCAGCAGCGCTTCCTGCTCTGCTAATTTACGGAATTTCGCTTCCGACTTTTGCAACTGTCTTTGAGATTCTTTTTGTTTGGTAACGTCCAAACCCAAGCCGATTAAGCCGATAGTGCTGCCGTTAGCATCTTTTACCTTAGCTTTAATTACCTCTAAATGGTGATTGTTACCGTCAGCAAACTGCATTATTTCATCAGCATAAAAAGGAGTATCTTGACTCAAAACTTGCAGGTCTGATGCCATGCACTTAGCAAATGCTTCCCCTCCCAAAATTTCTGAAGAATGAGAAGCTGCCAAAAATCTTTCTTCAGGAACGTTCACAGATTCGCAAAAAGTTTTGTTAACCAACAGCATCTTGCCTTTAGTGTCAGTCAGCCACACCCAAATAGGAGCATTATCAATAATTGCCCTCAAAGTTTGCTTTTGTGTGTCGAGAGCTTCTTCTGTTTGTTTGCGCTTAATTCCCAGGGCGATCGCATCGGCACTTGAGGAAAAAGCAACCAGCGTTGCTTCATTCAACTCCTCGCGAGCAAACATCGCGATTACTCCCAGCAACTGATTGTCAACAATTAGCGGATATCCAGCAAAAGCCACCATTCCTTCTCGTTTCGTCCATTCTTTGTCGTGGATTCGGGGATCTTCTTGCACAGAATTAGTGATGTGAGGTTTTCGCTCCAGGGCGATTAAACCAATTTTGAACTCACCGACAGCAATGCGGCTGTGAGCGCCGTCAATGTGAGTATATATCCCCGCACTTGCTTGCAGTTCTAATAAAGTTCCTTCTTCATTCAGCGTCCAAATCCGAACAAACGCAGCATCCAAATGGCGCACAACTGCTTCGCTGCAATATTGCAAAGTTGCAAGCAAAGTCTGGTTTTGAGTTAGAGCAATTCCCACATCTGCTGTGAATAAAGAAAGTTTCAATTGTTCTGCTAAAGCTTGTTCAGCTATTTTGCGCTCTGTAATGTCCGTTGCAGCACCGAGGCGTTGCTGAATTTTTCCGTCCTCTGTTCTGCTAAATACAATATTCCTGCTGACTAACCAATGCCAACGATTTTGTTTGTCGCGCACCCGATATTCGTACTCAACAACCTCGCCGTCGGGAGCATTTTCTAATTGCTGCCAACATTTGGGAAATTTAGCTAAATCATCAGGGTGGATAATGGTAGGTAACAGACTGCTGCCCATTTGTTGAACTTCTTCGGCGGTATAGCCGAGGGTGTCAGTGATTTCGCGGTTGCTGTAGACATTTCGCTGCTCTGTTTCGTCGTAAACATAGAGAAGATTCGGACTGGTATTGGCAATTCGCTCAACAAAACGCTGGCTTTCTTGCAGCGCTGCTTCTGCTTTTTTGTGAGCGGTAATGTCGCGGCCGATAGCATACATCAATTCTTCCTCGGAGAAAGGGCTAACTGTCCAGGCTATCCACTTGTAAGAACCGTTTTGACAGCGCCAGCGGTTTTGAAACCCAACGGTATTATTCCCCGCAGCAATACTTTCAGCTTCTTTTAAAGTAGCTTCGCGATCGTCTGGATGCACGAATTCAATGAAGAGTTGGCCAACCATTTCTCCTGGAGAATAGCCGAGGATTTTTTCTGCTGCTGGGTTGATACGTTTTAAATAACCGTCAAAACCAATGACGCACAGCAGATCTAGCGAGAGGCTAAAAAAGCGATCGCCCCCGTCGGGTTCGCTGGATGGGCTGTGGTTTTGGGCTGCGACAGCAGAAGCTTTTGAGCGCGCCGATACCGCCAAAAATACCATGTTTGCTATTGCCAAAAATCCCAGGGCGAGTTGGCGATGGTAGAAATTATCGCCGCTGCCAGCTACGAGCCATCCGTTTAACACCAGCAGTACAATTATCAAAATTGAGAATACACTGCCAGGGGCGATCGTCGCTATGCTGATTTTTTTGTCATACTGCTTGCTGCCTTCTGCCTTTTCTATTCTGGTGACTGCTGCCGTGAATTTTCTCAACAACAGTTGCAGTAAGCTCAATAATTTAGTGCTTTTGGATGCTTCGATACGAACAGAATACTTCATTTTTTTACTGTTGATTCCGTTTTACTTGTGGTGGCTCAAAATTAATATAAAAATGTTTAAATATTGTAAAACTTTGCTAGCTTGCGAAATCTAGCATTTTAAAAATTGCGTAGATTTACGCAAGCTGGCTAGAGAATTAAGTGTATTTACGGAATTAGCGAGCAATCTCTTTTTAGCTGAGGTGTGCATTTTTTACTTTTTCCGACTCAGAGAGAGAGCTTATCTATAATACTACGCTACATATTGCTGTTAGTCATGAGACTTTTGGCCTAATCTAGCTAATTGGACGGAGAACCTAATTATGGAGGCTGCGGATAAAGCTGCTTGCCGCGTTATAGCAGCGTATTATAGCACTTTTTGCGTCCAGTAATGACCGGGTTTGATGTATGAAAATACTGCGTGAACCACCCTGGGTGTGGGTTTAACAAGCAGGAATATTAGTCAAGTTCAAGCAGGTTGAAATTGACCGTAAATAAATTATGAATTTAAAATAAATATCAACTGCTGATTTGTGAAGATCGAATGAAACAAATATTTGTAGCAGTTTTTCTTTGCACGAGATATTCGCGCGTAATGGCTAATTAGTAATTGGTAATTGGTAACGGGCAATTGGTAATTGATACCAGTTTAAAACAGTAGATCTTAAAAGTGTTTCTATTCATCTGTCGGCGATGGGAGCGAAACAGCTTTGCGACCTAGTTGCTGTTGCCGAATTCGCTCTAAGTTACCCGCAGGAATAGAAGCTATAAGTTGTCGCGTGTAAGCTTGCTGCGGCTGGCGGTAAATGCGCTCGGCAGTGCCAATTTCCTCGATTTTACCTTTGTTCATGACGATCGCGCGATCGCTCATAAACTTGACCACGCTCAAATCGTGAGAAATAAAAATATAAGTCAGTCCAAACTCTGTTTGCAACTCCTTCAGCAAATTTAAAACTTGCGCCTGCACCGACACATCTAATGCCGAAACCGACTCGTCGCAAATAATAAACTTAGGATTCAAAGCCAAAGCTCTAGCAATACAAATTCGCTGCCGCTGTCCGCCCGAAAACTCGTGAGGGTAGCGCCGCATAAAATCTGGATTTAAACCCACTCTATCCAACAAATAAGCCGCGCGATCGCGCTGTTCTTTTTTGTTCTTACCAAAGCGGTGAATCACCATCGGTTCCATCACCGCATTGCCAATATTCAGGCGCGGGTCGAGAGAACTAAAAGGGTCTTGAAAAATAATTTGCAGATCGCGCCGCAGCCACCGCAATTTGCGATCGTACTCTTTTTTCATCCGATAATTAGCCATCCACTGCGATGCGGAACTACTTCTGGCAGGAGGCGTAATTTCTTGACCTTCAAAAAACACTTTACCGCTGGCGATCGGAATTAATTGCAGCAAAGCTCTCGCCAAAGTTGATTTGCCGCAGCCAGACTCGCCCACCAAACCCAAAGTCTCGCCCGGGTAAACCTCAAAAGAAATATCATTTACCGCCATAAACAAGCGTTTAGTTTCGCCAAACATTCCCTGCACCGGAAAACCCACTCGCAAGTTATTAACAGCTAGCAAAGGCTCGGAAATATTCGGCAGCCGAGGCGGTTTTCCTGTTGCCAAAGCGGGATTTCCCCCACTGCTGTCGCCGTCTACATCGGCATTTTTCTCGACAATTACTAATTCGCCGCTAGCATTTGTGGTGACATCCATAAAATCAGAAACTGTCGGCAAGCGGCGCAGTTGCCTATCGAGAGTTGGGCGGCAAGCTAACAGACCTTTTGTGTAAGGATGTTGGGGATTGCTGAAAATTTGTTCGAGCGCACCGCACTCAACAATCTTGCCTCGGTACATCACCGCCACCGTATCGCCAATTTCCGCAATGACGCCCAAATCGTGGGTAATAAAAATCATTGCCATGCCTCTAGAGTCCCGCAACTCCCGCAGCAAAGCTAAGATTGTTGCCTGCACGGTTACGTCTAAAGCCGTGGTCGGTTCGTCAGCAATTAATAAAGTTGGATTGCAAGAAATGGCCATTGCAATCATCACGCGCTGGATTTGACCGCCTGAGAGTTCGTGGGGGTAGCGATCGAGCATAGCTTGTTTTTGGCGGTTGACGAGCTGCATCAAATCGAGGTCGTCTTCCCCAACTGCTGGATTCGCAGCGACCGGGGAATGCTCTTGCCGCAAAGCCAAACACCGCTGCCTGAGCTCATCGTCGCCCGGTAGCAGCTTCACCTCTTGCAGCAGAGAAGCAGCTTGGCGCCGCGCTTCTGTCTGCGACACCTTTTGGTGCAAACAAATAGCTTCTGTGAGTTGAAATCCGATCGTATAAACGGGATTTAGCGAACTCATCGGCTCTTGAAAAATCGTCGCAATCTGGCTGCCCCGGTATGTTTGTTTTTCCGTGTCCGGGATTTCCAGCAGATTCACAGGCCCCTTGCTACCACCGTCTTTTGTCGGAGAAAACCAAATTTCGCCCTCGATTTTCGTTGACGAACTCGACAGCAAACCCATAACAGCCAGGGATGTTACCGATTTTCCCGACCCCGACTCTCCCACGATTCCGAGAGTTTGCCCTCGCTGGACCTCAAACGAAATGCCGTCAACAGCTTTGACTGTTGCAGACGCATCGCCTGCGTCCGCAGATTGAAATTGAACCCGCAGGTTGCGAACTTCTAGGACGGTTTCACTCATGGAAGTCTATGGCAAAAATTAAAGGGAGATTAAGTGGATTGTAGCAGGGCCTGGTAAATTACCCAGCACTAACCTGAGTACAGGTACAGTGTGGGCTTTCAATAGCCCTGAAATGATCTTGCACATTGCAAAACAATCTCGAACCTTCGGGCTTATTTACGAAAGCCCCAATAGCAGCAATATTCTTACTGCCGTTTAAGTCGGCATCACCTTTCCATCCACAATGACCACAAGCAAACTTTTTGCCGTTTCTATAAGATTCACCCTGTACAGGGTGAATCTGATTGCAATTATGGCAAGTTTGGCTAGTGTATCTAGGCTCAACAGACAAAATCTTTAGGCTGTGCTTTATAGCTTTGTAGATGAGGAATTGACGCAACTGAAAGAACGCCCAGCTATTACTAAGTCTCCGCTCTTTTTTCGAGCGTGGCTGCTGGTTTGTGCGCTCCCTAATTCCCGTCAAATCTTCCAAAGCGATAACTTGATTTTTGTTTTGAG